>DAIDIM010000032.1 GCA_027459365.1 Chlamydiota bacterium | reverse complement strand
TGGCAGAGGACATTTTGACTTGCAGTCAAAAAATTGTCTATGGATTAGTAAGAATTTTTTCTAAATCTTTTATTTCCCCATCGGATCCTCGTTCGCCCATAATTGCTGAACTCCCCATTCTTTTTTCCAGAAAAACTTGTTATTAATACCAGTATCTCTTAAAATTTAACAAATTTAGGAGTATACTATCTATGTTCAAACACGAAACGATCACAATCCCCGTCGGCGACAAACAACTCAAATTCGAAACTGGAAAACTGGCGCGACAGGCCAATGGATCGGTACTCGTTCAATGTGGAGACACTGTTGTGTTCTCATCCGCTTGCGCGTCGGATAGCGCAGCAGAAGGGGTCGATTTTTTCCCTCTCCGAGTCGATTATCAAGAAAAATTTTCAGCAGCAGGGAAAACAGCTGGCGGCTTTCTCAAACGAGAAGGAAGACCTGCCGAAAGAGAGACCTTAATTAGTAGACTGATCGATCGACCCTTGCGTCCCATGTTTGAAGATGGTTATTATAATGAGGTTCAAGTTCTTGCTTATGTCTTCTCATACGACTTGAAAAATCAACCCGATGTCCTTGCCATTTGCGCAGCATCAGCAGCACTTGCGATTTCTGATATTCCCCTTTTAAAGCCGATTGGCGCGGTCCGTGTTGGCCGAATCAATGAGCAATTTGTCATCAATCCAAACGTAGATGAGATGAAAAATTCAACCCTTGATTTGGTGTTGGCCGGAACTGAAGATGCGATTTTGATGATCGAAGGATTCTGCGATTTTTTAACTGAAGAACAGGTCATTGATGCGATCGAAACAGGACAGAAGGCAATCCAAGGGATCTGCCATCAAATAAGAGATTGGGCGAAAAAAATTGGCAAAAAGAAGAAAAAAGAGCTTCGATTAATCCCAGATGAAGTCAATCGGATCGTTCGAGAAACAGCTGAACAATTGTTAATCCCTGCGTTGAGAATCACGAATAAATTAGAAAGGGAAAAGGTCATTGGAGAAATTAAAGAAACGGTGATGAAAGTTGTTTGTCCTGAAGGAATAGAAAGTGCATATTCAAAAGCAGATGTTGCCTTAAGCTATAAAAATCTCCAATCAACTTTAATGCGCAAAATGATTCTAGATGAGAAACGGCGCATCGACGGACGTGGACTTAAAGATATTCGACGGATTGAAATTGAACAATCGATCCTCCCAAGGACGCACGGAAGCTCTGTCTTCACCCGTGGAGAGACACAAACGCTTGCTGTTTGTACCCTCGGTGGAGAGACAAGTGCGCAACGATATGAAGACTTGCATGGAGATGCAACGCAGCGCTTTTATTTACACTATTCATTCCCCCCTTTCTCAGTAGGAGAAGTGGGCCGAGTCGGATCTCCAGGAAGAAGAGAGGTTGGCCATGGAAAACTGGCTGAAAGATCTCTTGCTGCAATCTTGCCAAAACAAGAGACCTTCCCATACGTCATTCGACTTGAATCCAATATTTTGGAATCCAATGGATCCTCTTCGATGGCCTCTGTTTGCGGCGGCTGTCTTGCAATGATGGATGCCGGCGTTCCGATTTCTCGACCTGTTGCAGGGATAGCGATGGGGCTCGTCTTACACGGTGATAAGCATGCGATCCTCTCTGATATCTTAGGGGCTGAAGATGCGCTAGGGGATATGGACTTTAAGGTTGCAGGTGATCATTTAGGGATTACCGCCTTCCAAATGGATATTAAAGTTGAAGGGATTACGCATGCCATTATGAGTGAAGCGCTGCATCAAGCAAAAATTGGAAGAGAGCATATTTTAGATAAAATGTTGAAAGCATGCCCAACCCATCGTGTTGAAATGGTTTCTCATGCTCCTCGAATTGAAACGATCCAAATCAAACAAAGTAAGATCGGCACAGTCATTGGTCCTGGCGGCAAACAAATCCGCGCGATTGTGGAAGAGACAGGAGTTCAGATTGATATCAATGACAATGGCCTTGTCAGTATTGCATCAAACAATGCTGAAGCGATGAACCGTGCAAAAGAGATCATCATCAATCTCACATCTGAAGTGGAAATTGGAAAGATCTATAAGGGGAGAATTTCTTCAATTGTCCCATTTGGAGTCTTTGTCGAAATTTTTGGAAAAGATGGTCTTTGTCATATTTCTGAACTATCAACAAAGCGGATCCAAGATATTCGAGATACGGGCCTAAAAGAGGGAGATCCTCTAGAGGTGAAAGTACTCGATATTGATGATCGCGGTAAAATTAGACTCAGTCATAGAGCCGTTTTAGAACAGCAACAACATGCCTAATCGTATTTTATCAAACGAGATCTCGAATCAGGTCGGAAAACAAGTTTTCTTGCGGGGATGGCTAAACAATCTCCGCACGTTTGGTAAATTGACATTTCTCCTTCTTCGCGACCGATTTGGTCTCATACAAGTGGTGATTGAAAATAAGGAAGAACTACAAAAAGTGGCTCATTTGCAGCCTGGTTCTATTTTAAGTATTTCAGGGAAAGCAGTTTGTACAAATGGAAAGATCGAGGTGATTGAACCTCAGATTGTCGTTGAAAATCCCATTCATGCTGTTCCTCCCATTGAAT
>DAIDIM010000021.1 GCA_027459365.1 Chlamydiota bacterium | reverse complement strand
TTCATCGATTTTGACAAAATTGAAAAAGATTATCTCATTGCACAAGCGGAATACAAAGTAGCACAGGCCAATCAAGCAAACGGTGTCGCAAAATTAGGTGTGATCGAAGAGACCCTTCGACATACGTTAGTATATGCTCCTCGTGATGGTGCGATTGCAAAAAGATGGGTTGTTGCAGGCGATGTTGTACAATTTGGTCAGCCCCTTTTTTCTTTAACAGATACAAAGAATATTTGGGTCACTGCAAATTTTGAAGAGACGAAACTGCAGCATGTAAGTCCGGGAGATGCAGTCAACATTCACATTGATGCGTATCCTGATCGCACTTTTAACGGCACGGTTTTTACTATTCTAGCCTCTGCTGCCTCGCAATTTGCCCTTATTCCTCCCAATAACGCGACTGGGAATTTTACAAAAGTGGTGCAACGAGTTCCTGTTAAGATCCTCCTCACCGTTCCCAATTCCAAAAAACCGATGTATCTCTATCCTGGCATGTCTGCTGAGGTAGATATAAAAATCCGATGAAAAGTATATCTTATGTTTTCATTGTCATTAGCAATATCCTCATTGTTACTTTTTTAGCAGTTCTTGCAACCGTCTCTACAATCATGGCTGGCGACGTGATTCAAGGAGAACTTGCTTTTAGCGATGATGCTTCGACTTGGATCACAACATTGAATCTGCTCGGTATCAATACGGTAGTTCCTGTTTCTAGTTGGTTCGGCGATCGATTCGGATACAAAAAAATGTTTGCTACAGGGACTCTCATTTTTGTTTGTTCCAGCCTCCTTGCGGCATTTTCCTTCAATTTTGCAATGCTAGGGAGCGCCCGTTTTTTAGAAGGAATTGGCTCAGGATTTATATTCCCTATTGGACTTGCGATCATTACACAAACTCTCCCTCCCGACAAGCTCCCTTTTGGTTTGATTTTGTATGTAATGGCAGCATTTGGGGCAGGTTTTGCAATTGGGTTACCACTATCTGGATATCTTGCACAGTTTTATTCTTGGCGCATCATTTTTTTGATCATTGTCCTAGTCGCTTCTCTTACTTTTATCTCCATCATCCTATTTCAAGACAACATACCTGGAGAAAAAACAACGCGATTCGATTATTTTGGATACATTTTCTTTGCATTATTCATCAGCGCGCTATTGATTGCTCTCACATATGGACCCCTCCCTTCTACAAGCCAAGGGTGGAGATCCCCATACATTCTAGGATGTTTCTTAGTTGCATTCGTTGCTCTCATTCTCACCATTCTGATCGAGCGAAAATATGTTGCGCCGTTTCTCCCCCTTGGCCTCTTTCGCTATCCTGTGTATACAACCACATGCGTTGCGATGTTTTTACTTGGGATGTCCATTTTTGCAAGCGTAGGGACAATGATGCAATATATGATGGATGCATTGAAATACGAAAGATTTGTGAGCGGAAAAATCGGAATCATTTACGGATTGCCACTGGGAATATTTAGTATCATCGCGAGCATATTGATCAAAAAACTGCCTGTACCGATCGTGACTGCAATCGGTCTTTGCCTTTTAGTCTATAGCTATTTTTTAAATAACATTCTCGATTGGCAAACAGGGCCTGAACAAATTCTGTTAATCTTGCTTTTGCGCGGAATCGCAATTGGCCTTTCTTTAGGTCCTGCAACAATTCAAGCACTGCAATCCATTCCAAAAGAATTAAAAAATAAAGGGGCGACGATTTTAACTTTTTTTCGACAAGTTGGAGGGACTTACGGAGGGACTTTAATTGCCATTCTTGTCATCAAAAGGCAAATTTTTCATGCAGCGCGCTTTGGGGAACAAACAAATCTTCAACTCCCCGGCGTTCAAGTGGCTGCAAGAAATTTAGCAAGTCACTACAAGAGCACATTTTTTGATAGAACAGGAAATGCACAAGCCCTGACTAAAGCGACCATCGTACAAAATATCGAAATACAAGCATATGTCCAAGCAATCAACGACGCCTTATTTATTTTTGGATGGGTCACTCTCGTTGTTACTGTCATTTTGATGATCTTCAGCCTTCTTCAGTGGCAAAAAAATAAAAAAGCATTCAAAATAGAATCACATCATGCTTTGGAAACAACCAATCGATCTTGAACTCCTTAACCATTCAATGAAAGGGACTCTCTGTGAGTTGCTTGAAATCCACTTTATTGAAGTAAGGGAGAATGCACTGATTGCAACAATGAAGATTGGCCAAAAGCACATGCAACCTATGAGAATTATGCATGGGGGGGCATCTTGCGTGCTAGCCGAGACAGTGGGAAGTACAGCCGCTAATTTTTGCGTGGAGTCTGGAAAAGTGTGCGTCGGTTTAGAAATCAATATCAACCATTTGCGACCTGTAAAAACAGGAATTTTGACAGCAATGGCCACACCTCTTCATTTAGGAAGAACAACACAAGTTTGGGATATAAAGATACACAACGAACAAAATAAGCTTGTTGCCGTTTCTAGGCACACAGTAGCGATAATACAGAATTGAGGTAAACGGAGTCCCGTTTACCTCAAGATTAGATCTATTAACGATTGTAGAAGTTGTCGCTACGCTCACCACGATCGTTACGACCGCGATCACGATCACGACGATCTCCACGATCATTGCCACGTTCGCTGAAATCTCTGCGTGGGCGGAATTCACCACGAGGAGCTCCACCACCGAAGCCGCCGCC
>DAIDIM010000207.1 GCA_027459365.1 Chlamydiota bacterium | reverse complement strand
CGGCGTCGCTTCGTCAGGCTTGCGCCCATTGCGAAAGATTCTCGACTGCAGCCTCCCGTAGGAGTCTGGGCAGTGTCTCAGTCCCAGTGTTGGCGGTCAATCTCTCAATCCGCCTAGACGTCTTAGCCTTGGTGAGCTTTTACCTCACCAACTAGCTGATATCCCTTGGGCTCTTCTCTCACCACGAGGCCTTTAAGTCCCCCGCGTTTAATAAAATAAGATGCCTTACTCCACTTCATTCGGTATTAGCGGCCGTTTCCAGCCGTTATTCCAAGGTCAGAGGTAGATTACCCAAGTGTTACTAACCCTTGCGCCACTATATGGTGTTGCCACCATATCGTGCGACTTGCATGCCTCATCCACGCCGTCAGCATTCGATCTGAACTAAGATCAAATTCTCAAAAAAATTACTTGTTGTTATGGATACCGTTCGCGATTCAAAAAAATCGGTCCTGACTTCGTCAGCCCTGCACCCAATTTTTTGTTTTCACTCGCGCCCTGCCTTTCGGCAATGGCCGCTCGTTCCAAACAAAAAAATTGGGGCAGCTTCCTTGTCATTTCCCGATTTTTGAATCACTCACGGTATCTGTTCATGAATCGCTTCTTTCAAGCGACCCACACAAATCAGTTCCTTCTCTTTCTCTACTGTCAAAAATGGCTTCAGAAAGTCACGCTTTCTGTTTTCTCCTCTTGTTTCATTTCTTCTCAAGAGAGAACCTACAAACATACAGAAAGGGAGAATTTTTCAGCAAGTTTTTCTTATTTATTTTTTATATTTTCGATCATAACCTATTCGTAATCATTAACTTGGAAATAATTAAATTTGTCTCAACTTCCAAAAATTTTGTAATTTATTTTTGGAAGAAAAAAAACCTTGCGCGATTCAAGAAAAAAATTTATTGTAGCATCTAAAAGCTTTATTACAAATGAAGCCCGAAAAAACAAACGGAGAATGAATATGTATTTCGATTGGAAAAAGATGGTATCTGTTGCAACGGTATCGTTGGCAACAAGCCTACACGCAATACCACCAGATCCTTGTGAACCTGTACCGGAACCGGTATGCTGCGCAGCACCAATTCCTGGGCCTTTTGCTTTCGCCTATCCTTATGATCTCGGCATCAATTGCCCACGTGATTTCTATTTCCACATCGATGGCTTAGCGTTCCAGGCAAAACAAGATGGTATGGAATTTGCAATTCAAGATAGAGATAGTGGCTTTGGATCTCCGCAATCTCCAATCACATATGGAAAAGTGATTGGTTTTGGATTTTCTGATGGGTGCGGTGATTGGGATTTTAATCCCGGCGCTCGTGTAGGACTTGGCTTTTATTTAGATCACGATGCATGGAACATTGATATGGATTGGACCTGGGTACACGTTACAAATTATAAATCTGTTCATGCAGATCATAGTTCTCTTTTTATTCCTTTATGGTTGCTTGGATCTAGCACTGGCGGTTTATCAGGCATTTTTGGAACAAATGTTAGTGCTGCATGGGATGCATGCTATAATGTTTTTGATTTATCTGTAGGCAAGCCTTATTACGTAAGTCGTTATTTCATCGTAAATCCATTTTTTGGTGCCCGAGGTGCTAGCATTCATCAACACTTCTCTGTGCACTATGCAGGAGGGTCTCCCATATTTGAGACGATTCACCACGGTGAAAAGAATGAATTTCGAGGAATTGGAGCAAGATTTGGCTTAAATTCAGATTGGGTCATTGGAAAAGGTTGGTGGCTATTTGCGAATGTTTCAGCATCCCTAATTGCTGGAAAATTTGAAATCCATCAAAACTTAAATATGCCAGGGATTACAGGAGGAGATGGATTTGATGTCCATTCAGATTATTTCCAAAATACACCAAATATGGAAATGGCAATTGGTATTGCTTGGAGCAGAGGGCTTGATTGCAATCGTTATAGAATTGGTCTAAGAGCTGCCTATGAATTCATTGAATGGTGGGATCAACTCAATATGAGAAGATTTTTCTCAGGAAATCCAGGATATGCAAACGATGTAGTTGCCAGAGGAAACCTCACATTTAATGGTTTCTCGTTAAGATTCCAACTCGACATGTAGATCAACTAATATGCTTGATATGCATGGAAACTGATCATGCGTATCAAGCTTTCTTCTTTTTACACTAGTCCTTTCTGAATCAGATCGTGCATTCTTAATAAACCGACCACTTTTTCCCCCTCCACAACTGGAAGAACATTGATCAAACATTTGGGGTTTGCTTCCATTAGTTGCATGGCATTGAAGGCAAGCTCATCTGGATGAATCTTTTGCGGAACTTTTGTCATGATTTCAGACAATGGCAGTTGCAAAACATGGGCCCCTTTTGATTCAAGTGCGCGACGCAAATCTCCATCGGTAAAGATTCCGAGGAGCTGTTTTTTCTCATCGCAAACAAGGAGACAGCCACATTTTTTTGCGCTTAATTCATGAAGTGTGTCGATCAGTTTTTCATTGTGTTTGCAAATCGGCAATGCCTCTCCCTGCAACATCAAATCAATCACTTTCATCGTGATTTTTCTTCCAATCATCCCTGAAGGATGATTCAGTGCAAAATCGCGAGCTGAAAAGTTTCGATCTTCCATGAGTTGGATGGCTAGAACATCACCGAATAAAAGTTGCACAGCAGTTGATGTAGTGGGGGCTAAGTCTAGAGGGCATAGTTCTTTATCTACTGGCAAAATCATAGTCAAGTCAACAGCTTTTGCGAGTCGTGAAGTTTTAAGAGAAATAACACCAATTGTGAATGCGCCCCTTTTTTTAACAAATGGCAATAGATCGAGAAGTTCTTGCGATTCCCCACTCTTGCTGAAGAAAATCAATAAATCATTGGAAGATACAAATCCAAGATCTCCATGGAGAGCATTCAAAGGACAAAGAAAAGTTGCACGCGTTCCCGTTGAAACAAGTGTTGCTGCAATTTTTTGAGCAATCAAGCCACTTTTCCCAACACCGCAAAGAATGACACAGCCGGAACATAAACGGAGCTTTTCAAGCACCTTCTCAGCACTTTTCAGATCGAAATTTGAAAAAAAATAATCAAGCGATGCTTTTTGCTTTTCAAGTAGCGTTTTCAACATAAGAGGTCCAAGCAAAGATTATCAGATAAAGGAACTCTCTTCAATTTGCTTTTTGAGTGCATTCAAAAAACCACAGCCATAAAGACCATCAAGGACTCGATGATCAAATGTAAGTGACATCCACATCACAGAACGGATGGCAGTGGATTCGTCTGGCAAGACCATGAGTTTTTTAGTGATCGCCCCTAATCCCACAATGGCAACCTCAGGATGGCGGATGATCGGAATTCCAATCATGACACCTGTCATTCCAAAATTTGTGAGTGTAATCGTCCCTTCTTTCACATCTTTTGGATCCAATCGATGTTCTCTTGTTTTTAAAGCGAGCTCTGAAATTTCTTTTGCAATGTCTGGTAAGCTTAGATTTTGGATGTTTCGAATGACAGGAACCATCACCCCTTGATCTACACTGACAGCAATTCCTAAGTTCACAAATCGCTTCATAACAATTGTATCCACATCAAGAGAAGAGTTGAGTAAAGGGAACTCTTTCACAGCTGCGGCGATGCCTTGCGCAACAAAAGCGGTTACAGAGAGCTTTACACCATGCTTTTCTTGAAACGTTTTCTTCTGTTCCTGAATGATATTTACGATATTCGTGACGTCGACTTCTGTCACTAACGATGCG
>DAIDIM010000166.1 GCA_027459365.1 Chlamydiota bacterium | reverse complement strand
TGTAGGAACTGCCTATATTGCCCTGTTTAACTTAATTTTTGCACGCCATTTTGGGGGTAAATTTGTTCTGCGAATTGAAGATACAGATCAAACAAGAAGCCGCCCGGAATATGAAAAAAATATTATAGAGGCTCTTCATTGGTGCAATATCACTTGGGATGAGGGGCCAGATATGGGGGGGGGATATGGTCCTTATCGACAGTCGGAGAGGACCGAAATTTATCAAAAATATGCGTACGAACTGGTAAAGACAGGACGTGCCTATAAATGTTTTGCGACTGCTGAGGAACTCTCTGAAATGAGAGAAACTGCGGCACGTTTAGGTTTGCGCACCGGTTATGACCGAAGGTATCGAAATTTAAGCGAGCAAGAGGTGAAAGATAAAGAGGCGGCAGGTCTATCTTTTGTCATCCGTTTGAAGGTTCCGGAGAGTGGCGATTGCGTTTTTGACGATGCGATTAAAGGACGCGTTACGACTCCTTGGGCAGATATTGATGATCAGATTTTGTTAAAATCGGATGGTTTCCCAACATATCACTTAGCCAATGTTGTCGATGATCGTTTAATGAAAATTACGCATGTCATCCGTGGCGATGAATGGATGAGCTCTACACCGAAGCATATTTGCCTTTATAATGCATTTGGATGGACGCCTCCTACGTTTATGCATATGCCATTATTGCTTGGTAAAGATGGGAAAAAACTATCCAAGAGAAAAAACCCAACTTCCATTTTCTATTTCCGTGATAGTGGCTATTTACCCGAAGCTCTTGTCAATTTTTTGACTTTGATGGGCTACAGTATGCCCGAGGATAAAGAGCTCTATACTCTCGATGAAATCATTCAGGCTTTCGATCCCAAGAGGATTGGAGTTTCGGGCGCATTTTTTGATATTCAGAAACTTAATTGGGTCAATCAAAGAAAAATCATTGAAAACATCCCTGTCGATCAGCTTTGGAATAGAATGGTGAATTGGACGTTTAATGATGCGTTTATGCAGAAGTTAATGCCTCTTATTCATCATCGATTGAAAACATTTGGTGATTTTATTCAAATCTGCGACTTTTTCTTCATTAATGATTTAAAGCTAACTCCTGAGCTTTTAATACCAAAGAATAGTTCTCCAGAAAGCATTGCATACCTTTATCAAGCGATGATTTGGGAAATGGACAAGCTGGAAGATTGGACAGGGGTAGGCTTTGAAAAAGCATCCTACAATGTTGCTGAGATTTTTGGACTGCATCACAAAAAAGTGGTTATGCAGGCACTTTTCCCTGCAATGATGGGAAAAAATCAAGGCCCGCCATTATATGATTCTGTTACGCTTTTAGGGAAAGATCGGACAAGGGTACGACTTTTAAATGCAATTGAAGCGTTGGGTGGCATTTCAAATAAGAAAATCGATGCATTGAAAAAAGATTGGGAAAGAAAAGATTGTAAGGCTATTCCTTCTGTATAGTCTCTTGTGTTTGTGTAATCACGTACGCTCTGTGTGGCCCCTTATCTGGAGCGCAGCTGCTAAGAATGAGCAGAAGTAGAAAGATTTTTCTCATGGGCGTAGTATAAAAAATAAATTGATCAATTGTCTATGAAAAAATATACACGCGCGCTCCCTTATCTATCTCAGATTAAAGTGAGGACATTATTGACTGGGCTGGGCTCGAGTAAGAAAACATATCATATCGTATTAGATATAAAAGATTGGGAAGGCTCTTACAAAGTGGGGGATAGTATTGGTGTTTTGCCATCCAATGATCCAAAAGAGGTGGATGCGATCCTCAAGAAGATGCAATGTTTAGGTGATGAGCCGATCAATGATATTACGCTTCGCGATTTTTTACTTACAAAGGTCAATTTATCGCGTACTCGAAAAAGAGATCTTTCTTTATATGAACAAATAACTCCGATGGCGCCGCAAGATCTTGTTCCTCTTGTAATGCCCCTTCTTCCTAGATTCTATTCAATTACCAACTCTTCTCTTCTATTTCCAAATGAGATCCATCTTCTCGTAGCGTATGTGCAATATCAATTGAATGGAGAGCAGCGTCTAGGTGTTGGGAGCCATTTTTTATGTGATCTTGCAAAACTTGTACCCATTTATGTACAGCCGTCGAATCATTTCACTCTTCCAAATGACCCTGCAACATCGATCATTATGATTGGACCTGGCACTGGCGTCGCCCCTTTCCGCGCATTTATGCAAGAAAGAATGGGTACAAAAGCGACAGGCCGCAATTGGCTCTTTTTTGGAGAGAGGAATCGGAAAACCGACTTTTATTATGAATCTTTTTGGAGAGAATTAGAAAAGCAAAATCAACTTCGCATGACAACTGCTTTTTCCCGCGATCAAGAAAACAAAGAATACGTGCAGCATAAACTGTTAGAAAACAAAAAAGAGATTTGGGAATGGATTTGCGATGGCGCTTTTGTTTTTGTTTGTGGAGATGCAAATGAGATGGCAAAAGAGGTCGATGTGGCGCTCCAAACAATCGTAAAAGAGGAAGGGTCTTATTCCGCAGAGGAGGCAATCCATTATCTAAAGAAAATGCGCCATGAAAAACGGTATCTTCTCGATGTTTACTGAACTGTTGTGACGATTGCAAAACACTGCAATCCATCACCACATCCAAAATCGGTCAGGCCATCGCCCGATGTTGCAGTAATTCCCACTTGAAAAAGTTGCAGATTTAGAACGCGCGCAATATTTCTGCGCATTTGTTCTATAGAGTTTTCAAAATAGGGTCTTTTCCCTTCAATAGAAATGGCTACATGGACAATGCTTTGGGATCCAAGTGTTTGCATTGCTTTTTCAAGATAGACTTGACTATCGGTAATTCCGTCTTTGCGGCATAGCTCGCGCGCAATTCCCCCGAGAATTGGCACTCCAGATAGCGATGTGATGCTATTGCAGAGGGCGTGGTAAACAACATCGCCATCAGATTCTGCATCTAGACCTGGCGTATCTTCAAAAATAAGGCCGCCGATGATACAGGGTTTTGATGAATCTTCGGGGAGGTATCGTCTGCTATTTTGTCCGATTCCTGTGCGAGAAATTGAATGTTTCATATATAGTAACGACAGCCATTATAGCGAAATAGCTAAAAAATGTCATGACTGATATAACTCATTGATTGTGAACTAGATAGGGATTGGATGAGCATTTTAAAAATTACAGGTGGAAAAAGTTTGCAAGGAAATATCCGCGCAGCTGGGGCGAAAAATGCCATGACAAAACTTCTTGTTGCATCCTTGATTTCAGATAAGAAATGTACTTTTTATAACGTTCCCAATATTGGAGATGTGGAAATCACATTGAATTTATGCCGAGAAATTGGTTCAGAAATCAATTGGGATAAAACAAACCGAATCCTGGAAATTACAACGCGCGAATTAAAGACATCGTATGTGCCTCAGAAATATTCTGGTGCAAATCGGATTCCGATATTGATGATCGGAGCTCTCCTTGGCAGAACGGATGAAGATATCAT
>DAIDIM010000143.1 GCA_027459365.1 Chlamydiota bacterium | reverse complement strand
CTATGACGGATATGGCGACTGTGTTGACTGTTGTGGTTGTCTTTTTTCGACACTGTAAATTGCCTTGATTATTACATGATGATGTAGACCAGTTATTAATTTATTAATTGAACTCATAATTATAATTATAATTTTATTTTGTTTATAAAAAATTATATAATATATATGATTATTTTTTCAACGATTTTGTATAAAAGTTTTGTATAGCGGACGTATCATAAGAAAAGCTGATTCTTTCCTTAAATAGTTGATAATAAATGAAATAGGAATAATTAATAAGGCATCGAATTGACATAGGTGTCAATATTTTGTAATATGGAAACATGCGCTATGACCCAGTACAGAGTGTTGAGTTTTTCCATTTGCTTTTCTTAGATCAGTTCGGCCGTAAATTAGATAAACGCTTGTATGCCCTGAAAGGAGGATGTAATCTCCGCTTTTTCTTGAACAGCATTCGTTATTCTCAAGACATTGACCTCGATGTGAAAACTGTTGCTCCTCAAACCTTACAAAAAACAGTAAATGCGATTCTCAAATCTGAACCTTTGAGAATTATGTTGCGCACTCGTCATCTTGAAATTGGCCATATTTCAGAATCTAAACAAACTGAAACAACCCAACGTTGGAAGATGCAATTGAAAACTCCGGCAGGCTTAACTTTTCCAACTAAAATTGAATTTTCAAGGAGAAATCTTGAGTCGCCGGTAGAATTTGAATCGATTGAATCATCGGTATTAAGTCCTTATCACTTGCATCCCATTTTCGCTTCTCATTATGGGCCAACGATTGCTTTTAAACAAAAAATACGAGCGTTGTCTTTGCGGAATGAAACTCAAGCTCGTGATGTTTGGGATATTTTTCATCTCATCAATGCATATGGGATCAAAGAAGGGGACAAAAACCACATTGCCAATGCTTGTGCCAATGCTTGCAATATCAGCTTTAGCGACTTTAAAGACCAAGTGATCGCCTTTTTTCCTCTCGATTTACAATCACAATTTACTCGAGAGTCTTGGGAAATGATTCAACTGAAAGTGATCGAATATCTAGAAGGCCTCCCATGAAATTGATCACTGCATTGAAAATCCTGCAGAATCTAAACATACCCATTATACAAACACAAGATGCTGCTTGTTCTCTTGGCCTAACCGATGTTCACACAAGTCAAGTTTTGCGACGATTAGCTCTTGAAAAGCATATCATTCATCTTTCAAAAAGCTTTTGGGCTATTGACCTCACAATGAATCCATTACTTGCGCCTGATTATTTACTAGCACCTTATCCTTGCTATATTTCTCTACAATCGGCTTTATATCATCATGGAATGATCGATCAAATTCCTCGCATGATCACTGTCATTACACCTGGAAGAACCCGTCAACTCAAAACGCCAATTGGAACATTTTCTATTCATAAAATAATCCCAGAATTTTTTTTTGGCTATGAGGTAAATCCAAAAACTTTTGTCAAAATGGCAACTCCTGAGAAGGCCTTACTCGATATTCTCTATTTAAAACCTGCAAAATCATTGTGGTTTAAAACCCTTCCTGAACTTGAAATCCCAAGATCTTTCAATAAAAAATCTGCTTTTGAAATGGTCAAAAAAATCCCCTCTCAAATGCGTCGCACACTTGTCGAAAATTCTCTTCAAACCCTTTTATCAAAAATTGAATGATGTTGGCGCAGAGCAAGGATGACGAGCTCATTCATAAGCTCTTTTTGAGTTAAACCACTTTTTTCCCACATTTTCGGATAGGCGCTATTGAAAGTAAATCCTGGAAATGGATTCATCTCGTTTAACCAAAAATGCCCATCCTCATCGAGGAAAAAATCGACGCGGGTAAGTCCTGAGCAGCGCGCTGCAAGATAGGCTCTTCGAGCCAAATCGGTCCCTACAACTTTTTGCAGTTCAGTAATCTGTGCCGGAATCTCAACGCCTATTGCCTGTTTTCCATATTTTTTTTCATAGTCGTAGAAGGCCCCTTCATTTAAGATTTCACAGGGCAAGGCTACTTTTGGATCTAGATTTCCCGAGACTGCAAACTCAATTTCTCGTCCCCGGATCTCCTTTTCTACAATAATTTGGTCATCCAAAGAAAAAGAGAGCTCGATTGCTTTGATCAATTCTTCTCTATTGCCAGCACGACTTACGCCAATGCTTGAGCCTAAGTGAACTGCTTTCACCCAAACAGGAAAATCGGCAATTTTATCGAGAAAAATGGTTGGGTTTTGAAAGTAGGCAGCGCGATTGATTTCAAAGTAGGGAACAACAGGAATTTGATGGGCACTGACGACTTGTTTTGTCCACGCTTTATTCATGCATAGAGCGCTCGATGCGTAATCACATCCAACATAGGGAATTCCAAGAGTATGTAAAAAACCTTGGATCATCCCATCTTCCCCTTGAGGACCGTGAAGGACAGGAATAACAACATCACAGCTTTGCAACTTCGTTAAGACATCAGTTGTGACCCATTCCCCACTTTTTGGAATCAAAAAAGGAATGACTTCAAAGAGCTGAGGATCCAAGCTTGCAGTAACATTGCGGGCAGACATGAGCGAGACGGGATGCTCAGGGCTTGCGCCGCCGGAAATGACTCCTACTTTAAGCTTGGGAGCTCTTTTTCCATATTCTTGTAGGATAGGAATTCCTCGATTGGTCACATCGCCTGCGCCAAGCGTTAAAAATAGATCAAAAGGTCTCAGATTGATTTTCTCTTCTCCATAGAGTGCGCCAATTGCAAGTGCTAGATTTTCGCCTGTAATGCCCGGAATTGGAGTTTCTCCTGCTCCATAAATATCTGTCAAAACGACAACATCGGCCTCTTGAAAACAGGTTGTAAACTCTGCCCAAAGATCGCGTGTTCGCGTATATCGGTGGGGCTGGAAAAGGACTACGATCCATCTCTCTTTGGCAATGGAGCGAAGTGCTCTTAAAGTTGCCTTGATTTCTGTAGGATGATGTCCATAATCATCATAATAAATAACCCCGTGCGCCTCTCCCTTTTTTTCAAGTCTCCGATGGATGCCAGAGAATTGGGCAAACGCAAGCCTTACAACATCTTCTGCAATATTTAAGGAGGTACAAAGGCCAAAAACAGCCGCGGCATTTAACACATTGTGATGACCGAATAGAGGGACGAAAATTTCTTGAAACAGTTTCCCTTGAAATTCCACATCAAAAACAATCCCATTTGGCTCTTGCTTCCATTTTAGAATGTGCCAATCGGCATCTTTTGAGAAACCATAGGAAAAACCAAAAGGAGAAAAGGAGCAGAGTTTTTGATCATCTTTACACCAGAATAAATGATTTTTTACAGATGTTAAAAAATTTTTAAAACCTTGATGTAGTGCCTCAACGCTCTTCCAATAATCGAGGTGATCATTTTCACAATTGGTGACGATAGCCCCAAAAGGGATCGTTTTTAAAAATGAACCATCGCTTTCATCTGCTTCAGCAATAAAATAGTCCCCTTTTCCCGATCTACCATTGATTTGCAAACCTTGAATCACTCCTCCAACAACAAACGAGGGATCGTGATTTGCTTCCATTAGAACTGTTGCTAGAAGAGCTGTCGTCGTTGTTTTTCCATGCGTTCCAGTAACCATTAGAGGAAGCTTATCTCTACATAAAACATTCAGTAAGTCGGCACGATGTAACAAAGACAATCCAAGTCTTTTGGCTTTTGCAAATTCGGGATTTTGCGGCTTGATTGCGCTGCCATAAATCACTGTGCCTGCTTGCACATGCTCTTCTTGATGTCCAATAAAAACTTGCGCTCCTTCTTTGACAAGCTCATCTGTGATCGCACTTTGGGCAGTATCACTGCCTGTGACGCGATGGCCTTGCCTTAAGAGAATCCGTGCAAGGGCACTCATCCCAATCCCACCTATCCCAATAAAATGGTACATCATCATTTCACCAAATCGTTTAAACTGACCCTTTCACCCGCATCATACATTTTTAAAGCTTTTTCGATTTTTGAATAATCTCTTTTTAAGAGGGAGATCTCTTCTCTGATTCTATCAATTTTAGCCTCTCTTTGATCAAGCATTCGCGCGCCCCTAACGGTTTCGGTGATAAATTTTGCATTTTTTTTCTGATGATCGTCGCTTGAATGGGGGAAAGGAATCAATAAGGAGGGTTTGTGGTAACGGATCAACTCTGCGATTGTACTGGCTCCGCTTCTACAAATGACAAGATCGGCGGCCATATAGGCTAAATCCATCCGCTTTTCAAACTCTTTGACACATCCCCTTTCATAGTGTGCAGAGCCTTTTCCTGTAAAATGGATCACTTGATCTGTGATGGCTTTAGGCATCATTTCGTTAAAAAATGAGGCCCCTTGAGATCCACCAAAAATGAGAATCGTAAATTGCGGTTTTAACCCAAAATATGCAAGTGCTTCCTCCTTAGTGACTTCTTGGTTAGGCAAACTCCATGGAAGGAGTGGAACAAAAACTGTGTTCTTGGAGGGAATAGGAAACTGTACAGCAATTTTATGGGCAAATGGGGCAAAAAATCGATTCACTTTTCCAAGGCAACAATTAGCTTCAAAAAGGACAATTTTTTTTCGTAATATTGCAGCTGCGAGCAGCACTGGAAACGTATGAAAACTTCCAAAACCGATGACATAATCAATCTTATGTTTAGAGAAGATGCGCAAAGATTGAAAAAGGCCCAGCAATGTATAGAAAATGAAGAGTAGGCTTTTTGGTTTTGCGGCTTTGATATCGTGAAAGGGAAATTGTCTTTGGAAAAAAGGGCTACTCGATAGATTGTGCCCAGCAAACAGGACATCCGAGTATAAATCTGCCATTTGTTGCGCTGGAAAGAGATGCCCCCCGCTGCCACCTGCCGCAATGAGAATTTTAGATTTCTGCCCTTTCATGTTTACGCGATATGTCAAGGATTAAAAAAAATGCAATGAGATTGATCACAAGTGAGCTCCCTCCTTGCGAAAAAAAGGGAAGTGTGGTCCCTTTGCTCGGCAATAGTCCACACACAATGCCGAGATTGATAAAAGCTTGGATCGATATCAAAAAGGTCAAAATCGAGGCAATGAGATACCCTGCTTGATCCTTTGCACGCATCGCAATTACCGACAAGACTATATGCGGTGTTGCATGAGGCTGCGCTGCAGCAGCTGAATTCCACTCCGATGCTGCCTGGCGCTGGGCGCAGGAGTGGGCGACGAGCGATCCTCTAAATTGCTGCTGCGCTTATCTCCGCCTTCCATTCACTTTACTGTCGCTCCTCTCTCCCTCTCCGCTCCCACTTCACT
>DAIDIM010000136.1 GCA_027459365.1 Chlamydiota bacterium | reverse complement strand
TCCTGACTTCCGCGTCTGAATTCATGTAGTGTATCTATGAATATATAAAATTTCATTGATAAAATATTTGTTTTATAGTAGTGTTCTTATCTTCATAGAGCGATTATGTTTATTCTTAAAAAAAAGCTAACTGGCACCTTTCGATATGCTGTAATGATTTGCCACTCTGTTCGCAAAGATAATAAGGTTCAGCAGAAGGTAATAAAGTACTTCGGTATAGTTCATAATGAGAAGGATCTCGCTTCTCTTGCTCGCATAGCTGAGATTGAATTACGTAAGCTTAAAAAGATTGATTCCCCTCCTCCGACTATGGAAGATATGACTGAGGAGTCTAGGATCCTGGATGGATTTCACGACATTTTTGGTACATTTTTCGATCGGTTAAAACTGCATTCCAATATTCCTAAATTACGTTACAAACAATTACGTGATGTAGTTATTGCCCGAATTGTTGATCCTGTCAGTAAATTGCATACAGCAAGATTCCTTCGTAGATCGCGCCTACAAGAACTGTCCGAAGATCAAATTTATAGACTCATGGATAGTATTGTAGGCAAGGAGATGCAATTCAAAACCGATATCTTCAATGCTACCGTAGAAGCTACAAAAGATCAAAAAATCGACATTTTATTGTTCGATGTCACCACTCTCTATTTTGAGAGTCAAAAACAAGATGGACTAAGAGAATTTGGGTATTCGAAGGATCATAAAATTGGGGAGACTCAACTGGTTCTTGCCCTAGCAACTACACAGGCAGGTCTTCCTGTAGGATATACCTTGTTTTCCGGGAAAACAGCAGAAACCAAAACATTATTGTCATGCATTGATGAGTGGAAGAAGTTTGTTCCGATTGATAAAGTGATCGTGGTTGCTGATAGGGCCATGATGTCTGATGTCAATTTACAGACAATGGAACAAGAAAAAATTCGATATATTGTAGCTGCTAAACTGAAACAATTACCAAAATTACTAAAACAACAAATTGTCGATAGAAAAAACGAACAACAAGGTGTGCTAAAAAATGATACGGTTTGTTTTCGAGAGTTTGATTATTGCGGTCGTAGATTAATCGTGAGTTATAGCGAAAGCAGGGCAATTAAAGACCGAGGCGACCGAGAGAGGTTAATACAACGTTTACGAGAGAAAACATCAGAAGAGAAAAAAACAGAAACACACAAATTGGTGACGAATCGAGGATATCTTAAATATGTCGACCATGAAAAGAAAGGAACCGTTGTCTTAAACGAAGAAAAGATTGCTGAAGAAGCTCAATGGGACGGGCTTCATGGAATTATAACAAATGACAAAGACACATTTGCCATTGATTTACTGAGTCGATACAGGCAGCTCTGGGTAATTGAGGAATCATTTCGCTTAAACAAACACACACTATCTATGCGTCCAATCTATCACTTTAAATCCGAACGAATTAAAGCACATATTCTGATTTGCTATCTGGCATTTGCTACTTTGAGACACGCACAATACAAACTCAAGGAATACGATCCATCATTGACAATAGATCGAGTTAGAGAAGAGCTTGCCTGCGTAGAAAGTAGTATTCTTTGCGACGATAAAGGACATCGATATAAAATTCCATCCAAACTCAATGAATATGCAGAGAGAATTTATAGAGCAGCTGGCGTACAAAGAGAAATTAAAGCCCAGAAAATAAGACTGACAGCATGAAAAATGTAGTGGAATGCAAAAAAATTAAAGTCCTTAATTTCATGGGTTTAAACGTTTAGGCCGCGGAAGTCAGGAGACATTTTTAATATTGGACAGGGAAGCAGTTATTAGCATCCCTTCGAGGTAAGACTGAGGTAAGACTATTGTATGGATGCTTAGAAGTAAATATTGAGATTTTTTTGATTTGACATAGGCTGAATTTTATGAAAAAAAATACGATCATTCAAACAGAAAGACTTATTTTGCGCCAATGGCGAGAAGAAGATCTTGAACCATTTGCGCAGCTAAATGCAGATCCACGCGTGATGGAATATTTTCCTGCCACTCTGAGCAGGCAAGAAAGCGCTGAAATGATGAAGCGTATGCAAACTAAGATCGAAGAAAGAGGATGGGGTCTCTGGGCTGTTTCCTTGGCAGTAGATGGGAAATTCATCGGCTTTATAGGCTTTAATGATGTGACTCAAGCGACGCTTCCTACTCATTTTTCTCCTGCTGTGGAAATTGGATGGCGTTTGGCATATCCATTTTGGGGAAAAGGCTATGCAGTGGAAGGTGCATTAGCATGTTTAAAATACGGGTTTGAAACGCTAAATTTAAAGGAAATCGTCTCTTTTACAGCAATACAGAACATCCGTTCTAGAAGAGTTATGGAAAAGATTGGAATGCATCATGATCCAAAAGATGATTTCGATCATCCTAAACTTGCAGAGGGTCATCCTCTGAGGAGACACGTTCTTTATCGCATAAGTCAGCAAGCATGGCTTGGTGTAAATAAAAGTGTTGAGATTTAGGCAGCTCTATCATGGAGAGAGCCCTTCTTCTTTTCGCTAATTAACCCACTTCCAATTTGATTGGGTTTGATCGTGAGCAGGCCGATACTTGTGGATTTCCTGAAGCATTTCTGGCTGCATAAGGCTTTTTGCTACATTGGAAGGCAATGTGAGGGCTACCAGGCGTCCTTGGTTATTATATCCTTCCACAATCCGGGCAACCCACGGCAAGGGGACGTTGCCCACAGGGAGGAATAAATCAGGATTAACGACTCCAAAATCGATCGCGTAGGGTCCAAAGTTTGCCCAGCTGGTGAAAATAAGATTTTGATATTGGGGCAGAAATTCTTTCGGAACGATCCATTTTACCTGTCGAATTCCTCCGTGTTCTTTGACAAATTCTTTAGTTGTAATGGGATCGTGTGAGTAGTTTTGTACACTTTCATGAATTTTGTTTGCAAATGTACCGGCTGTAGAAAATTTGGGTAACTGAAGAGAGACTGTGTCAATCAGGTTGCCTAAAGTGTTTGTGGGGATCCCTAATCTGGGGCGGCAATTAATGACAATGGAGGCGTGTTGCGTAGAGGCTGTATCATCGCGGCATTTGGAGACCAATTCGAGAATATGGGCGCATAAAACATCGTTGCGAGAGAAATGTTGTTTTGCGTTTGCGTTGAGAGTCCTTCGCAACGATTCAAGCTCTTCATCTGTAAAGTATAAATAAATTGTTTGTGTTGGGGAACATCCTTGTTTGATGAATCGAAAAATATCCATTGAGTCTAGACGCTTTAGCCCGAGAGATTGAGTGTTTTTAGAACTGCCTTGCGTGGATTCAGTTTGGGACAGAGTTTCTCGATCCTCCAAAAGGAGAGGCGCTAAATAGCCTTGATTCTTGGCAGATGCTGATAGAGCCTTGAGAAATTCCATAAAAGAGGCCATGTCTCCCACGCTATGATGCCAGCTATAGCCTATAGCCATTCCATCAGAGAAGTAGCTCAATTTGATTTTCAGGAGTGGGGAGCCGGTTTTCAACGTTTCCTGGGGATTGACTTCATTGACAAAGGTCGTGGAGCTGAGATTTGGAAAGTCAGAAAGCAGCTCAGAAAGTTGAAGATCTGAATGAACGCTCGTTAGCCCAATACCTTGATTGTTACAATCGATAGATAGTTGTCCCTGATTTTCCTTCAACACTCCTCCAAAGAGAGGAAAATCCTTGAGTGTGTGCTGAACTGCCTTGATAATGATTTCTTTGTCTATGTGCTTCGGATAAAAGAATACGGTAGAGACTGCTTTTTGAAACGTAAAGTGATCCGTCAGAGAACATTGAATCTTCAAGTCTTTATGCTCATTTGCCTGAACAAAGACAGATTTCTGTGACGCTTGCATGTATTTAAAATATTTCTGAGATCTCATTTCGTTCGGGGTGAGTTTCCCTGAACAGAAAAAATTGATCCCCAACAGCTCGACCCCTGCGACTAACCCTCCTATGATGGGAGTACTTTCAACGAGAGCGATCGCTTTGTGTGCGAGCGAACTGTTCCAAGCTCCTAAGTCCCAATGTTGATTAGCAAGAAGGGAGCCGCCAAGAGTAGCTATTGCAAGGACAACTCTCGGTGCAGATAGTTTTCTGATTTGCACACTAAGACCTGTTTGGAAGTCTGGATGCAATCTGATCGAGTGATAACTCATAGGAACCTATTGATTGAGCTTCGTTAGCTCTTCACAGATCTTCCAGAGACGTTGTGCAAGGATCGGGTCGTGGGAACGAGCGCTAGATTTCCCTTCAGAATCGCAGATAAAGTATTTGCCTGTCACATTCTCATATTGTGGATCGAGGGCTAATCGGATTGTTGTTTGTATCGCTTTTGTTGGGCTGGACATAAACGGACGCAACACCCAAATCACGGGTCGGAGGATCGCAGGGAGGTGACGACTTAGATTCGTATCTACCAATCCGGGATGAATACAATTGGCTGTGATCTTCGTCTTTTCTAACTTCCGCGCGAGTTCATAGGTGAAAAGGATGTTTGCCAGCTTTGATTGAGAGTAACTTCTAATGGCTCCGTAATTTATTTTCATTTGCAAATCATCGAAGTCAATATTTCCCAACTCTTCGGCTCTTGAAGTGAAAGTGAGAATGCGTGCAGACGGGGCTGATTTAAGTAGCGGCAAGAGCTTTTGAGTCAGTAAGAAAGGGGCGAGGTGATTCGTTGCGAAAGTGATTTCGAGACCATCAGGAGAGAGCGTCCGTTCTGGTTGTAAGACTCCAGCTGCATGAATCAGGATGTCTAATTTTGACCATTCTCGACAGACTTGATCTGCTAATTGATGAATGGATTTTTGACACGATAAATCGGCGATATAAAGAGAGACATGGGGATTGCCGCTTTCGGTTTGGATCTCTTGAAGGGTCTTAAGTCCTCCGTTTTTATTTCTACATACAATGAGGACTTGAATCTTTCGTTTGGCAAGTTCTAGAGCCGCAGCCTTTCCCAATCCTGAGTTCGCGCCTGTCACTAGGGCGATTTTATGACATCCAATAACGCACATTCTCTACTCTTTTAAACAGGATTACAGTTGAGTTAGGAGGATCAGTTTATATGGCGATCGTGTTTTTATCTAGGTATACTTGGGTCCGGTAGTCTTCTCTTTATTCATAGAAACAGGCGCAGATCGTAAAGAATCCTGTGCCAAGACGACCAAAAATCCAATGCTGAGGAGCCAAAGGAACTCGATACGTGTTTATTATTAAACACTTAAGGCAGAAGTCAAAAACGGCTCTTGCATTTGTAAGAAAAATACACCATTATTTCTTACATGAAGAGAAATCAACAGAACCCAAAAAGTATTGATCATCAAATACTTAGGGCTATAAGCAACCTCGGACATGGCGCTATATTTGTTCCAACTGACTTTTTGGGTTTTGGTAGTCGGCAAACGGTCGACATTGTTCTCCATCGACTGGCTCGAAAAGGAACCATCCGCCGCCTTGCAAGGGGAATATATGATTTTCCTAAAGAACACCCTAAACTTGGAAAACTTCTACCATCCCCAGAAAAGATCGCAGAGGCGTTAGTTGGCAGAGATTGCACCCGCATTCAACCAACTGGTGCTTATGCAGCTAATATCCTAGGACTATCCGAACAGGTCCCAGCCAAAGTTGTGTTCCTAACAGATGGACCAAGTCGAACAGTAAAAATTGGTACGACAACCATTCAGCTACGAAGAACAACTCCCAAAAATATGGCGATGGCAGGACGATTCAGTGGACTTCTAGTTCAAGCCCTCCGTGAATTAGGTAAAGAACATATTACTCTAGAGCGAATTGAACATTTAAAACGGACTATTCCACTGAATGCAAGACAAG
The DNA here is from genome assembly GCA_027459365.1 of Chlamydiota bacterium. Lineage (GTDB taxonomy): Bacteria > Chlamydiota > Chlamydiia > Chlamydiales > SM23-39 > DAIDHZ01. The sequence goes on along the minus strand of DAIDIM010000136.1, from coordinate 3,420 downwards.
AACTGCTCAAGGATATTCGATTTGCACCGGAATGGATGCATTCCATTTTCAAAAAACTGGCTCAGGAGGATTAAATGAAACTCGACTTTTTAAAATTGCCTTCCAATGAACGACGCCTTTACATTGAACAGGCGGCTATTCAGAGAAATATCTCCACAGTCATCATGGAGAAAGATTTTTTCGTATGCTGGTTACTCAGCATCCTGTTTGAGTCGCAGTTTGCTGACAGTCTTGTATTCAAGGGAGGCACCTCTCTCTCAAAGATATTTGGAGCAATCAACCGATTTTCTGAAGATATTGATCTTTCGCTATCCCCAGCCTTTCTTGGACTGCCTGAATCTGCAGCAAATCGCAGCCAAGCTGATAAATGGTGGGGGAATGCTGAAGAAGCATGTGAACATGCGGTTCAGACTCAGATCATGCCGACGTTAGAAGCATCTGCATTAGGCATATTAGGAAAACATGAGCAGGCAAAATTCGAGTTTTTAAAAGACCCTCAAACCAAATCGCCAGTAATTCTTTTTCACTATCCATCATCGCTGCCAACTGGATTTGACTACATCAAACGCTCTGTAAAGCTCGAATTTGGTTCTCTAACTGACCAACAACCCACTGGACGCTATCCAATGCGACCCTGGATTGCTGAGATTTTTCCCGCAGCATTTCCCGATTGGGAATGTGAAGTTATTGCTTTAGAGATCGAGCGAACTTTCTGGGAAAAGTCTACGATATTACACGCAGAATATCACCGACCGCTCGATATCTCAACGCCAGAGAGGTTTTCTCGTCATTATGCTGATACTGCCGCACTCGCGAATCATCCGGAGGCCATCAGAGCTATTCATCACCACGACCTTCGAGACAGAGTCGTCTCATTGAAACATCTATTTTTTCGCAGCTCTTGGACGAGTTACACCCAAGCCAAACCTGGCACTTTTCGTCTCGTTCCTAGAGCAGAAAGATTGCCTGAATTGCGACGTGATTATCAATTAATGCGCGACATGTATCTTAACGAACCTCTCGGTTTTGATGTGATCCTGAACATCTTAACCAATCTAGAGCATCGTATTAATCACGTAGAGCCATTGCCCTCTTTAGAAAAGACTTTGGTCAAGAGAAGAGGAGATGAATTAATTCAAATGTAAAAAAAAGACTATAGCTAGGAAGAAACTTAGGAATTTATTATATTCTGCACCAATAACTTATCGGAGTGAACAATGAGTCTCATCACATACCGGAATTCTAGTCTGCCTTTAGGGACTCGGAGCCATACTTTATTTTCTACCCATGATCTTACTTGTTCAAACGGTTTAAATACGAGAGTTGGCAGCGTATCTAATCAACTGTTTCAAGACCAGGGAAAAATTTTTCTCCAAGACAAGACGATTGTTGAAGTGGTTGAAGAAAGAATTTTTTCGCCCTCTAATTGATCTGTTTCCCTCCATTTTTCCGTCTCTACCTGGGGTCCGAGCGGAGGAAATCATATTTTCCCCATCATCCATAAAAGAAACCGCTACCTCAAATATAGCTCAAACAACAGTGAATCTTGAAGCAGTTAGAGATACGAGAGGTGATATTAATGGAATTAGGCTTTTACTCAAGGGAAGCGTAGAAACTTGCAATAATCTATTCAGGCAAGCCGTAGAAGAAGGCGATGTGATCTCGCAAATCCAGCTTTCTCATGCCCTTTTTGGAATGAAACAGGGCAAAGATGGCTCAAAAGACTTTTCTTCTTTGAGTACAAGGGATTTAGAAACGTTTTTCTACTATCCTAGACAATTTGCTCTTTTCAATTCAGCATATGATCAAGCAATGGGAGTGGAATCTGATTGGGAAACACGTGATGCTCGAAGCAAAGAAACCTTCCGTTTAGCTTCCAATCGAGGTTATCTCCCTGCGTTTCTAGAACTCAAATGCAATGAATGGAGATCAAGAAGTTATGGTTTTGCAGTTGAATTGCGACCTTTTGTTGGCAAAGGAGACAGACAGTTGGATTATCATTTTGGTCAAGCACTGAAAAGAGGATGCGAAGCTGGGTCAGAATTATACTATGAAGGTATGTATTGGATGAATCAATCTGGCGGTATCCAAGTGAAGTATCCCAGAGAAGGTCAAAGCTTTGAGGGTTTTGTTAGATGGTACGTTGAATATGAAGATTATCCAAATGAGTCGTTTGACAATCATGATGGTTTTTTTCATATTGGAAGCTCAGTTGTTTTAGCTCCTTCTAAGGAAGCATGGGAAACTTTCGTAAAAGAAAAATTGTCAAATGTTAGAGTTTCTCCGATTGAATCATATGTATTTATATATGATGTTGAGCAACTAAAATCCTTGCAAAATGAACATAAAATAAGAGTTGGTCATACTAGCTCATTTGTGGAATCTGTCGAGGGGATTGAAAGTCTTAGAGGAGGGATAATTCATGGTTTTCGCATTGATTCTCTCTCAATATCTTTAGATAATGAATACCTCGGTGAAATATCCGTTCAAAAAGACACTTTTAATATACATCAAACATTTAAAAATCAAAAAATACAACCGATGATTGATTTTATTGAAAACGTCATGACTCGAACAGGCTCTGCAGGCTCAGCGCGTGAATGGTTAAGCCAAATGGGTGGCGAGTATATTGTTTGAAAAAAAAATAGAGCGAACGCAATACGTTTTTACTAACGCGTATGAGCTGCACCATTTCTTTCTGAGTGGCCAGTGCTCTTTGTATAGTGCCGATGCTTTAAAACAGCTCTGTTGGTGTTCTTTCCCCGGTGCCAAGACGTTCCGAAAATCCGCGCTGGTAGATACAGGAGCCAAAGAAACTCGAGCGTTATCTGCACCTTGCGTTAAGTACCAACTATTCTCTTATATCTGGTAATGGAAGTCGCCCCCAAGACGTAGTCTAAAAGGGCGCGGCATGTTGGGCTTATCTAAAAAAGAACCATAAGAGAAATATTCGCTGTCTGGATACGCTTGCTTATTCTCAAAAAAGTTTTTCCGGACGAACTCATGGATCTTATTCAGAGCAACTTCTAGGTTTTCAGAAACGTACTCTTTATCAGAGCCTTGCGCTATTGTTGAATCTATGTCCACTTTCAAAAAGGCAAAGTCTTTATCCGCTATCCAGCATGCAGAGTCTTCCTGATCTGCGGAATTGAGAGGCACTTGATGGTCTAGTCTTCTCCACATTTTATTGGGAAGAAAAACGGCAAAGCCCCCTGAATGCGAAAGAATACGGATATCCTGTTCAATCACGCGGACTCCTCGGAGTGTTCCGAACCTCTTGCCAGTCCATTTTGCAACATCTTGGATATCGCCTGGGCGGAGCGCGCTTGTTGATGCTGATGTTGATGAAGTCATGAAAACCTCCGTTGAAAAAACGGCTTATCTCGACTTATGTCATTTTTTGAAAGGCAGATCCGAGGG
>DAIDIM010000128.1 GCA_027459365.1 Chlamydiota bacterium | reverse complement strand
ATCTCCGGTGAGAGCGTCCGCGCTTTTATTATTTTTTTGCTCGTCAATAGGGTCGTTGCAGCTATTGACTCGCAAAAAAATAATAAAATCATCGAACGCCTCCCTCGGATCTGCCTACCAAAAAACGTACAAAGTCGAGATGATAATTTTTTATTGATTTATAGTAGAGCGAGCTACGATGAAAAAATTTCATTTTTACTTAGGTATTTGGTTTTTACCATTTTTTTTTCTTTCAGCTTACATTTTTCCAATCCTCGATCCTCATGACAAACAATATGAATGGATGGATCGGTTAATCGATCAAGAGTTTGCTGATAAAAAGAAGTTTTCTAAACGGCAGTTGAAACAAGCGATAAGCTATCTTGCTGTTAATCCGTGGTATCAACATTTTACAGTTCAGGATAATCAAGTAATTGGTCCAGATGAACCTTGTATGGAATTTAAGAGCTTATTAATACATCTTTGTGAAACTTATGGTTTGCCAAATATTGAAATCATCTGTTTTGTCCATGATGGGTTGCAAGAAAATCCAAAGGGCGTAGTTCCTGTTTTCGCGCGTTGTCGAAAAAAAGGTAGTGATAATGCTCTTTTGCTACATTATGGTTATGGCTTGAATTGGGTAGTAGATCAATGTAATCGAGTAGAGGCTAAAATAGCGGATCTGCCCTGGGAATCCTTAATAAACAAAGTTCATTGGAGAGGAAATACTACTGATGGTTATGGGAAATATGATAATTATACATCTAGTAATTGGTTTAAACATCCTAGAGGTAAAATTTGTCAACTTTCGCAACAATTTCCAGACCTAATAGATGCTGCTTTCGTATTAGATCCTATATTCGGTCTTAAAATTCAAGAACAAAAAATTCTTATAGAAAAAATTTTGCCAACAGCTCCGCGCGTTGCGTTCGAAGATTGTCTTAATTATAAGTATCAAGTACTGATTGAAGGCATTGTATCTCCTTGGTCAAGTGATTGGAAAATTCATGCAGGACGAGTGATTTTTAAACAAACAATGCGTTGGGAAGTTTTTTGGGAAAGTTTATTTTTACCATGGGAGCATTATATTCCGATTGCTGAAGATTTTTCGGATTTCGTTGAGAAGATGCTTTGGGCAATGTGGAATGATAAAGAATGTAAAGAAATGGCAATGCGTTCTAGAGCGTTTATTCAGACTCATGCAAAAGCCGAACATATGGCGCTTTATTGTTACAAAGTGCTTCTACGTTATGCACAATTATTAACACATGATAATTTATAGGATATTTTGTCGTCTGAAGAATATGAAAGATTATTTCATTTGAAGACATCGCCAAGGGATTTTATCTGGGTGGAATAATGAGAAATTGCAAGCAGATCTTCAAACTAAAGGATATCAGCAGAAAGCACTTTTTGGCTGGGACATATGTGCTCTAGAAGCATGCCGAGGTTATTGATCGAGTATTATCGTTTTAAACGGAGATTCAATGAAAAATAACTATTTGATGATGGCTTTTTTTATTTTGTGTTTTAATTGTTTGTTTTGTAATCAAATTTTCTATTCTCAAGCTTCCCAAGATGAGTTTGTGTATACTATTTTATATGATCTTCTAAAAAAGAAAGATTGTGGTTATTATCTAGATATTGGTGCAAATCATCCTATATCTACTAATAATTCATACTTTTTTGAAAAAAATATGGAATGGAATGGGATTAGCATAGACATAAGTGCTGAACATCAACAAAATTGGCAAAATACACGAAAAAATACATTGCTCATCGCAAATGCTATGCTATGTGATTATAGAAGCTTATTAAGCACTGTACCATATTCAATCGATTATCTCTCCATAGATGTAGATTGTGATTATGATATAATACTAAAACGTATCCCTTTCGATGAACATATTTTCAAAGTCATAACAATTGAGCATGATTCTTATTTATATGGGGATAAATATAAAGATAGAGAAAGAGCATTTCTTGAATCTGTAGGATATTATCTTTTATGTCCTGATGTATCACTTGATTGGAATCACAATTCATGCGTTCAACAATGTGCATTTGAGGATTGGTGGGTTCATTCAAGTATTTTTTCAGAGGAATTATTTCAGAGATTGAAAATATTGGATCTAACAAAAAAAGATCATTCGCAAATCATAAGAACTCTTCAAAATCTCTAACTTGTTTTTAGGTCATTATTCCGTGGCGCGCATAAGGAGACCCATAATGGGGTAGCGGTTTTGGGCAAGGCCGTTTTGCATAGCTTTGAGGACGAGGCTGATGCTTTGCTCATTGCGACGGTTTGCGATGGCGAGGAACGAGTCGATGAGGAGGCGGGAAGTCTCTTCGGCGGAGAGGGTATAGTCCGATTGCTCCATCCGGTATTTCCATGGAAGGAGGGGACGGAGGCGGATGAGCTCGGCTGTTTTTTGCTGAAGGACCCAATGATTGATGTATTCTTCATAGGGCCCGGGTTCTTTGAGGCGGTAGAGGGAGAGGTGGCAGTAATCGCGGATGAGGGGTGCGGAGATTTTGCGGGTCCCTTCTTTGAGAAGGGCGATGGCGGAGGGGGTACGGAGGTTTTCAAGGAGGGCAATGGTTGTGGGGACGAGGTCGTTTTGTTGTTTTTGAAAGATGGTGCGAGCAAGTGCAATGAACGATTCTTCGGGAAGAAGGAGCGCTTCTTTGAGAAAGCTTTCACGAAGTGTGGTTGAATAGGAGAGGTCTATAGAGGGGTCTTTGGAGCGGATTTCCGCGGAGGGGACTGCTTTCAAGGCGGTGAGTGTGCGGCCAAGGGATTGCATTGGGTGGATAGCGAGGTCGCGTGAGTCGATGACGAGGATTTCACGAAGGGCAGATAGGCATCGTGAATCGTGATGTTGGAGGAGG
>DAIDIM010000077.1 GCA_027459365.1 Chlamydiota bacterium | reverse complement strand
TGTGATAAAAATTAAATTTACAATGTTCAAACATCGAAGATGTTTGGTTGGCCGATTTCAAGATGTAGTGCCGAATCGGGCTAACTTCTGCTCGATTCTCCTATAGAGGCTTCTGAACTTGGGCTAAGATTACGCATATGGAAAGAAACTTTTATAAAAAATAATAAAAGCGCGGACGCTCTCACCGGAGAGGCCATCAAAAAATGACATAGGTCGAGTTCAAGTCTGAAAATTAGGAGATACAATTCTGTTTCATGATTGCGCATTCTAAGAGAATTGCACGTGTAACTGTTTTTAAGCCCCGAATATGTGCTAGGCTTCCTGCCATATCTAAGAGTGATAATGTCTTGGCTGGATCATTCCCCGGAAGATATTCAGAGAATTCAAAAGCCTCTCTAATGGCCTCTTCATCATAGCACACTTGGTGATGTTTTTCGTAGCTAAATTTAACTTTTGTTTGAATGATCTCTTGAATCATTTCGATAGACGGTGCTTCAAAATTGATTACAGAAAAACGACGGGCAAAGGCTTTGTCTTTCTCTATGATTCCAAGTTCTTGAGCTGTCGTGCATCCGATAATGCGAATGTCGCCATTAGAAAGAGCTTGTTTGAGCATATTCGGAATTTGATTTGAGGTGAACCCTCCGTTGTGCATGATGCCATGAAATTCATCAATAAAATAAATCACGTTGGGATGATTTTTCCCGTAATCAATAAACTCTTGAACCCGCTGTTCCGTTATCCCAATGAGAGATGCACCAGCTGTGAAATCCGTAGGAGATATTGAAATGATCACAGTATCTTTAAAAGGATAAGCTGGATCTGTATTCTGAGCGATTTCATTTGCCCATGCTTCGACCATTGTCGTTTTTCCACATCCTGGAGGACCTACTAACATGACATTGGGCGTCTCTTTGGTTCCAATTGCAGCCTTTAGCTGTTCCAGTTCTGATTCTCTCCCCTTTAAGGAAACCATGATTGGTTCTTTTTGGAATTTCGCAATTAAATCTACGCCCTTATTAAATGTCTTTTCTTTAAATGGATTTTCTAAATTCGTGGCTACTAAATAAAGCCCAACATACGGCAACGTTCGAATCGCGATATGTGCAATGATATCTGGTAAAGTGAGCTTATGATTCTCTAATGCAGAAGAAGGTATGATATACTCAGAGCGCAATATAAATGCTGATATAGCATCAATCATTTTAAAACCTTAATTAATTTGAAATAAATATAACACCAATGATTAATTAATGAAAATACTAATGATATTTTTATATTAAGAGATTTTTTTCGAAAATATAGGAAATGAAGCCTCTTCGATTCCAGGCTTCAACAAAATCTTGAAGTGGGTATTGGACAAGAGTCTCACTATTTGTTGGAAAAGCAGGATCCATGCAACAAACTCTTTTAGCGATTGAATCATAACCAGTTACGACTAACAGATGCCCTTGTGCATAAGGGAGTGCACTTCCTGATAGTGGGCCTTTAACACTGACAATCACAGGGGTATTTTTCAGCAATCTTGCATGCAAAAGGGCAAACCCGTTCAAACGTTCAACCCAGCAGTTCCATTGATCTCCAAGAAGGCTGGATGCGTGGGCCAAATTGAGTACCCAATTACCGTAAATATCAAAGGTTGAGTCTATTACGTTTGAGGCAAAAGTGAGTGGATCAATTGTCTGATTTAATAAAAACTCAGTCACAGCAACTGTTGATGTCGGGGAGCAAAGATCCAACTTTCTGGGGTGATTAAGAATTCTTTGAGACAGCCCTGGCACCTGTAACTGTACAGAGCAAAAGTTTGAAAGTTCAACAGTTGGTTTTGCCTGATTGACAAACACATGATAGCGAAAATCTGCAACATCGGCTCCCTCTACAAGTATTTCATAACCTGTTGCGAATGTTTGAGTTGTGATCGTATCCTGATAGACGCGAATCTCTGAAATATTTGCATAAGAGCATTGCTTATTTGTCCCCCACGAAGCGTAGAGAAGATAGGGAGACCACTGCTCTGTTTTTAAACGGACATAAAAATTCACTGTCCCGCTTGTTGGTCTTTTTCCATTCCAAGTAAGAATCAATTCATTAAAAGGGGCAATATTTTCTAGGGCTTGGCTGTGGTACAAAGATCACTCCAAAGAAAATGTGAAAAAAAGTATAATCTGTAATAACCTCGACTTATGTCATTTTTTGAAAGGCAGATCCGAGGGAGGCGTCCGATGATTTTATTATTTTTTTGCGAGTTAATAGCAGCAACGTCCCTATTGACGAGTAAAAAAATAATAAAAGCGCGGACGCTCTCACCGGAGATGC
>DAIDIM010000087.1 GCA_027459365.1 Chlamydiota bacterium | reverse complement strand
CATTTTTTGAAAGGCAGATCCGAGGGAGGCGTCCGATGATATTATTATTTTTTTACGAGTTAATAGCAGCAACGTCCCTATTGACGAGTAAAAAAATAATAAAAGCTCGGACGCTCTCACCGGAGATGCCATCAAAAAATGTACAAAGTCGAGTTAACATTCCATGGAGTTGTATGGGCATGTGTCGGATATACAGTCGAGCCAAAAATGAAATGGCTCACATCGGCATATACAAAGCGATATTCTCCAAAGAAGTGGAATCGACAATAGTCATAACGGAGACCTGCTTTGACTTGCGCTGCACATGTCCATATTGAATCATTTGTATCAGAATTAAAATGATTGATTCCAGCTTCAAATGGTGCGACTTGCAAAGAATCGGCATTATGAAGAGCGATGCGTGTTGGCCCTGCTCCTAATCCAACATAAGGAGCCAAGTCCCAAGTATTATTCAAAGACAAAATCAAATTTGCTAAATAGACACCTTCAACCACATGAAAAGAATCCAAGAAGTCATGCTCAGGTAAGCGATCTGTATCTGTCCTATTGAAGAGATGACCACTCATTTTTCGACTGAACCAAAATCCCTCAGCTTCAGCAGTTGGAGAGATTGTCCACCAATCGCACTCATTCAAACATTTTTTCCACTCATATCCCAATTGAACGCCACCAAAACCGGTCCCCTTTTTTTCCAAATGCCCGCGAGCCTCTACTGCCAATGGACCCCCATCGGTCACTTCAGAAAACAGTGCCGTTCCCATTTGAGAAATTCTTGATTCAGTTGAGAAAATTCCACCCCCATAGGCTCCAATGTACATTCGATTACAATAATCTTCGCAGCAACATTTTCCAACATTCCGAGCCTCGATTGAAGCAGAGAACAATAAAACCGTAAGTAGAATGAAATATCTCATGTTTTTTTCCTGATATATTGTAGATATTTTTACCAATATACACATTTCTATCAATTTATTTTTTTGGAAGCACAACAATAGGAGGGGTTCATCAAGAATTTATTATTTGACGAGGAAAATCCTCATTGACAAAAGAATCTTTCCCTTCTCGAAATTGGAAAAAATTGTTAAGTTGTCTTCACGATTTTAGGAGAGTTACAAGGATGTTTAAAATCTTCTTATTCCTTCTTTTGGTTATTTCCATGCTTCTTCACGCTCACCCACATCATGCGGTGACAAATGATGATGGCGGAGGTCGGTTCGGCGATAAATTACTTACCTAATCTGCGCGCGAAATGGATTTCTTATAAATATGAAATTCCCTTTTTCTACAAACGCTTTGACTACTCAACAAAACTTGTTCTTCATAAGAAAGAAACACGGCTCGAAAATGCTCTGAAGAAAAAAAACTATCAAGTCGTTCCCTGGCGCGAGCAGCCGATCGATTGTAAACATCCCGATTACTTCGTCTACGTTTGCCCTTATTTTCCAGGAGATCGTTGGGAAACAGATTATTCGGGTTATTACCACTTCGATGTGGATTGGAAAGATAAAAAATTCCGCAATATCGTACTCAAATTGATCGCCCCCCAAAAAGCACTACAGTTGATTCATCCGCCTAAAAATACGGTCAATGTAGCGATGCACATTCGTGAAGGAGGGGGCCTAGATTCTGAAGAGACTCGGCTAAGACTTCCGATGAAACTTCCCCCTCTCCATTTCTATCTGGACGGATTCTCGAAAGTGCTCGCCCTCTTTCCAGACAAACCGATCACCTGCCATATCTTTACAGATGCGAAAAATCCCGATTCGTTTGTCCAGCACTTAAAAACCATTGTTCCTCCAAACGTCTCTGTGAATTTTACCTGCAGGACTACAAATAGCCATGACAAGAACGTCTTAGAGGATTTCTTTTCGCTCTTTAATTTCGATTGTTTAATTAGACCCCAGTCTAATTTCAGCATAATTCCTTCGTTACTTCACGACTATGCGGTGGTCTATTCTCCAGCCCATTTCATCATTGAAGACAAAGTAATCACTATAGACAAGTCGAGTCTCGATATCGACGATCATCTTTACAAAAAGTTACTTGCGGAAAAATGAAAAGCCTCTTGAAAGTACTCCTCTTATTTTTATTCTGTATTTCTTGTTATAAAAAGGAACCGACTCGCTTGGCTATTTGCGCCATTTTTAAAAATGAGGCTCCTTGGTTAAAAGAATGGATTACCTATCACCATTCGGCTCTTGGAGTGAACACCTTTTATCTCTACAACAATGATAGCACCGACTCTTTCAAAGAAACTCTACAGCCATTTGTAGATCAAGGGATTGTCAACTAATCGACTGGAGTTCTTCTGACGCAAGTCACCATGCCTTTGGCGACTTTATGGACGCTCCTTGGTCTGCATCACAATTGGGAGCCTACAATGATTGTCTAAAAAATAGAGCCCTAGGAAAAGTCGACTGGGTCGCCATGATCGACATCGATGAGTTCATCGTTCCTGCAAAAGGAGCTTCGGCCTTCTATGATCTTCTTCGCAAAGCAAAGAAAAATAACAAAGGCTCGATCTCCATACATTGGAAAATTTTTGGAACCTCGAATGTCAAAGAACTGTTGGAAGGAGAGTTGCTAACAGAAAAACTCACCTGGTGCTCGAAGCCAGATCATCCTTGGAACAAAAGAGTCAAAAGTTTCCACAGACCGGAAGCAGTCACCTTTGCCCTCGTGCATATCGCACAAACATTAAAACCTGGCTTCGGCAGCAAAACGTTTTCTCCGGATCAGGTAACACTCCATCATTACTGGACACGCACAGAAAACTACTGTGCAGAGAAAAGAAAATCCTCTAAAGAAACAGATCCCGATTTTTTCGAAAATCTATGCCAAATCGAAGATAAGACCATCCACCAATATCTTCATTGAAATTTTAAAAAGCGCTAGAAAGATGTGCGAGATTCTATGAAAGAAACCCGAAGTTCAGGTTTTTATGTCTATATAATTTGGGATAGATTGGACGCATTCAGAACTTTTGATTGGAAAAAATTTTCGGCTTTGAGCTACGATTCCCTCAAAGATTTCATATCAAGAGGCAAAAACCAATGCATCACATCTTGTGGTTCCTAATAATTCTTTTCTGTAACCCCTCTTCTCTTCTCGGATGGGAGTCCCCACCCCAAATCACTTTGAAAGGAGTGTTAAAAACCGCTACACGACAACGCTCAACCCGATACTCCGATGGCACAGAAAAGCATTGGGAAGAAAAAAATACTGTCCTAGTACCAGACGAATCGATCACCCTTTCCCGATCCATCACTATCGGTAGCAGACCCCCTCAAATACAGAAAGAATCTCCTGAGTTTATTCATCTTGTCTTAAGCGAAGAATTCGATTTGCTCAAAGAAAAGACCGTAGAACTTCATGGCCATTTCGTTGAACCATCGGCTGATTTTTATTTTGTAAGTGACATCAAATTCTACGTCGATGCAGCGATCGATGTAGAATGGCAGCAGAAACATCCCACGCAAACTGTTTTCTACGAACCAAACATCACAGAACTACGAGGTACAATTTACCGAAAAACCTATCCAGGTCCTCCAGAATATTCCAATATAGAGAGGGGCGATAGACCAGAGCCCGCTCTTATTTTATTCTTGTCAGAGCCCATCAACGTGCAATTGGCTGAGCCCGAAGAAGAGCCCTTTAACCAGCCAGAAATTGGAGTACGCGAAATTCACATCTCATTTGTGAGCGAAAATCCTCCTGAAGAAATGTGGACCCAAGGAGTTATTGTTAAAGGAACGCTATATTCAGCGCATACTGGACACCACCGCAGACGAGTACTCATGACTGTTAATAATTGGGAGCCTTATACCCGAGATGACTCAAAAATCGGCATTTTATACAATAAGAAGTGAGAAAGGTTTTGTGTGATATTCTGACCTCAAATAACAAGATCCATTTCTTAAATGGACAACAACAGCATGTAATCTCCCTTCTTCCGCAAGCGAAATTAGCATCGCTCTTAGAAAGCCAGATCTCTTCCCCATTTCGAGAGACGCGGTATTCGCAAATAGTCCCTCTCTTCTTATGAATTCCAGTAATATACTCCTTGGGTATGGGGTCTTCCCTGCCTACCTTCCAGCCTTCATTTTTCTCGATAGCTTTCCAATAAATCTCAAATTCCTCCGTGCTTAATGATTTGATTGTACGATCGGGATTTAATTTCGAAAGCTTTACGATTTTGTGAATATGATCAGGATCTTCCTTAACATATCTTTCCGAAGCTTCTCTCAGCGTAAGATGAAAATATTTACTCCCCTTAAGCATCACAATTAACGCCTCATGGCCTGTTTCATAGTCTGGATACACAGCATAGATGTATTTTCCAAAACCTGCAGTGCCGATGGATCGCCGATCTTTTCCTGTGCTGTATCCACTGGAAAGAAGAGCACCTGGATTATTACATCGCCAAGCCCTTGTTCCTCCACTACGGATTATCATGTTTCCTTGTTCATCAAAATACTGAACAGTAAACTGACTGTCCGAATCTCCAATGTTAGGAGGACCTTCTTTAGCTTTTATAAATTTCATAGAATCACCCTCCTCTCAGGATAAATATCGCCCGAGGATCTTTTTCTGAAGTACCAATCCTTTGAATGGCTCCCTCTTTAGCCATCACTTTCAAGCGAGAACGAGCAGTCCGATCAGTCACTTTCCAAAGTTTCGCAGCGTCTTTCGTAGTGATTGATTTCATTTGTTGCAAATAGGAAAGCAATATTTCTTCCCAAGCCTGGAATTTAGCTTTGCCTTCCTCTTCCAAAATAGAAAAAATAGTCAGCCGAAATTGATTATTAAGTTCTTCAATTTTGGGCTGCTTGAGATCCCATTTTTTGCAGGCAATCAATATTTTTTGCAACCCAGATCCCCATTGCTCTATCAAATTCAACTCTCGAAATACGCGGCCAACCACACGATTTCGAAGCCGAGAAAACCCGGCTAGCGCTTTTTGCAAAGTTTGCCCAAATGGAAGACCACCCGGGTTAGTAAACTCAATTCTATCATCAAAGATAGCTATCTGAATATGACAGCCTTTCATGCTATAGTCCGCGTGGAGAAGTGCATTGATTACAGCTTCACGAATAGCAAGAGGAGGGTATTCGGACACGTCTTTCCTAAGAATCCTCCCGATTTTTCCCTTAACTCGAGTGTTCCTCTCTATGAAACTTATCGCCTCGTGAATGACAAAAGGCAAACCTAATCCAATGTCTTTTTGATCTATAATTTCTTCTTTCGTAACACCTTTAAAACGGGCACATCGTATGACGGAGTCTGGAAACAAAACTAGGCGATTACTTCCGAATAATAGAACTCCTCCAACAGTGGGGAAATTTTTCCCAGATGATGAAGAGGTAATTCCCAAAACTTCACAGGTTTTTTCGGTAGGCCCCTTATGCACCCATTTGAATGCCGTTTCAATCATAGTTCGATCGATAATACCCTTAAGTTGAGGAGTTTCATCAAAACTCAGGTTTGCAGCAAACAACCGCAGTGCCGATAGCATTTCTTCGTCAACAACACGATTCGTAGAACCAAATCGAATATACGTACCATGTTTTTCGCCATCAGACTTTATGTAGAACGGACCTGCCGCATGAGGAACGCGCAATATAAGAATTTCCCTTTCCCTATACGCATGCATTTCGATATCTGGAACCAAAAGAGGGATTACACTGTCAGCGATTGCATTGGCAACTCTTTCTTCTTCCTTCAGAACGTCAGCCAACCCAACAACCTCCTTCGTCCCATTTTTCACGCCTATAACAAGAATTCCTCCCGCCGTGTTCGCAAATGCAACTACTGTTTTTACGATCCCGCCTAAAGAATGAGTATTCTCCTTGAATTCAAGAATCTTTCCCTCTTCCTGTGCCAAAAGCGCCTCTATCACGGACAACCTCTCGATAAAAGCTAGGAATTTAACACGGAAGAACTAGGAAGTCAATTTTTTCCGTGTTTAAACTAGAACTATGAATTTAGAACGACAAGTAACTAAAGATTAGAACATTACAAGTTCTTATCCGAAAAATGGGGCTTGCCCCCTAGAAATATTAACCATGGCGATTTTTCTAAAAGTAACGGAGAAATTGGATTCGCCTGTTATCCAAGCCCCTATGATCCTAAGAAAAAAAAGGAAATTTAGCGAAAAGATGATTGCGGGCTTGCCCACAACAGAAGGAAATTTACCGACGAGATGATTAAAAAGAAGCTGAACGCATTCATCGATCTTTATAACAAATTTTGTGTGGGCACTTCATGTAGAAGAGCTTTCCCAGCAAAAGCATTATCAAAAGCCACTTCGAATCTACCTGTTCGAGGCTCCATGACAACGCGATGAGTTGTAATCCAATTATTCACAAAGGGAAGTGAAAGTGCATCTTCAAGGGGTCGCCCATTCCTGTTGTCAAAGAAGTTGTCGATGAACTGCTGTCGTTCAATACTATAATGCATATGGCAATTCGGTTGAGGGCCATAACAGCAATTGAGAGTAGAAAGAGGTCGATCTTCTTCCCATCGACGAATAAGATGGGTGCGTCCTGCCCCTTGATAAAAATGGATTGACTGAGCCTGCTGTCTATCAGCTACTGTCAAGTGATATGCTCCAAGAGGTGATTGATTGCGAGTGAAAGCCTCAATTTCTTGAGCAGTTGCGCATCGCTCTAAACAAGCTCGATTATATAAAGATGCTGGCATTCCACTTATTTCGAAGGTATTGCCAGGACAAACATTCATAGCTAAAGATAAACCCCGATCATTCATTCCCGTAAGAGTCCCTACAAAACCAGGCACACCTACTTCAACTGTATTACGCAATCCGTTTGTGTGTTTACGATTAATAATCAAGCTGTAGGCACCAGCTAAACCAAAAGAAGGCCAATCCATATTTCGAGCAAATACAAATCCATTTTGAGAGTCTCGATCTACAATCGCTGAACAAGCAACCGCCTGCTTTCTCTGACTTGCGGCTACTTCTAGCCTCTGTTCAAAAAAACCTGCATAGAAATGGAGTGAATCAGGAATTAAATGAACTAATAACACATCATCGATGGTTAATTTTTTAGGAGATCGCCAAAAATACTGCTCTTGAGACCATTGATTATATCCATCTACAAGTCCCTCAATTTCTCTCAAATATTCAGCAGGTATTATTCGGCGAATTTCTGCAAGAGTATTTGGCAGCTGACTCGCTCGGGGTTGTTTGGCAAGCGTTTGTAATACAAGATCACATCGCTTCGACAGCCGATCAATTGCTTCACCACAAAGATAACCATGAGCCTTTCCAGCTTTATATGGATCGTCAGAATCCAAAGAAAGAATGGGGACATCGCCTTCATAGTAAAGCCTTCCCCCGTCACATTGTTTGGGCTTGTAAACATGATTTTGCATGTCATGATGAGGAGGCACAAGTAAATCTAAAACGAACAAAGCTACAGAAGAAGCAAGGGTTAAAAGAACCCCTGTAATTGCAAGACTTACCCCAATCCCTGCTCCTAGAACAGGTGCTGTAAACGGAAGAGAGGCGAGTACTCCGACACCTAAAACTGCGCTTACTACCTCCAAAACTTTTATTGTCGTTGGATGTTCATGAATCCAAAAGCCTATCGCCTCAAGCCGCGTTAATTGTTGCGTTGGTTCTTCCAAAGAAATATCTTTAAGTTCATTATGCATAACTTCCTTATCATTTTGGGGGATAATTTTAGCATCTGATCCAATTGGATTGTAATGTTAAAATCATCGAGGGTTCTAAAGCCGATAAAAAAAAACAACAACAGTACAGAAGTTTCTCATTGTCAGTTAGATAACAGCAATTAACGATGCTCTACTCGAATGAGGCTTGCACAAAACAGAATCGTCGAGCAAATTTTCGTGATCGCAAGTAAGGGCTGTACTGCATACGCACGACGATCCCGAGAAAAATACCGAAAGACAATGGGGGCGGCTGGACTCGAACCAGCGGAGACGTGAGTCGGGGGATTTACAGTCCCCTGCAATTGCCGCTATGCGACACCCCCAAGAAAAGAGGTTGCTGGCGAAAGGACTTGAACCCTCAACCATCCGATTACAAGTCGGGCGCTCTACCAATTGAGCTACACCAGCACAAAAAAGGGTATTTTAGCAAAAGATTTCAATTCTCACAATAGAATTAAGCGAGTATACTATTCTGTCTATGATACCCTTAGCAAAACCCCCGTGGACTGCACTTGGAAGAGAGTTAGAAAGCTGCGTTCGAAAGGCAATTTTTGACTTTTCACTATTTGATGAAAAGGTTGAAAAGATCGCCCTTGCCTTGAGTGGTGGGAAGGATAGTTTAGGTTTGCTTTTTCTTTTACATGCAATCCGAGGCCGGGGGTTCCCAAATTTTCAATTGTATGCCATTCATGTTGGGGGTGAATTTTCTTGCGGCGCCGGGATCAGTGAAGAATTCTTGCAGACGATTTGTAGAGAGCTCGACGTCCCCTTTATCTCCTGTTTGTCAACGCAAAAAAGAGAAGATCTTGAATGTTATCGGTGTTCAAGAGAGAGGAGAAAGCTCATTTTTGATGCAGCCAAAAATATGGGTGCAACAACGATTGCTTTTGGACATCATCGCGATGATAGCGCGCAGACATTGCTGATGAATTTATTTCATAAGGGCGAGTTTGCTGCCAATTTACCGAAAGTTCCAATGCACGATTATGGGATTACAATCATTCGTCCCTTAATTTACGTTGCCGAAAAAGACTTGAGGGAATTTGCAAAACAGTATGGTTTTGCTCGGATCACATGCCAATGTCCGGTCGGACAAAACTCGAAAAGGAAAGTTGTCGATCAAATCATGAGCGATATTGAGGCCCATTTCCCTAATCTTCGTGGAAATTTGGCAAAAGCAGGACTTATTTTTGGGTCTGATAAGGCCTTGAAGAAATAGTTTAAAAAGAGTTTAATGTTTTCCTATGGAATTTGCCGCCTTTACGAGCTATTTTATTTTATTAACCATGATCGCACTCATCACCTATCGAAGGCAAAAGTCTGAAGCGGACTATATTCTCGGGAACCGATCGTTAAATTTTTGGCTTACTGCACTCTCTGCTCATGCAAGTGATATGAGTAGTTGGCTATTTCTTGGCTACCCTGCATTGATTTTCACAACAGGCGTTACCGGCTCATGGGCCGCGATTGGCTTAATTGTCTTTATGTTTTTGAATTGGCACTTCATTGCACCAAAAATTCGGACGATTACTGAACAAACGGGCAGTTTAACGCTCAGCTCCTATTTCGAAAACCGTTTCGGCGATACCTCCGGGAAAATACGGATTGTCTCTGCAATGATGTCAGTTTTTTTCTTTACCTTTTACATTTCCTCAGGGCTTGTTGGGATGGGGATTTTAGTAGAATCTCTTTTTGGTCTCAATTACACAATTGGGATTTCGATTGGGCTATTCATAGTCGTAGCTTATGTTTTTCTCGGCGGATATCGGACGATTGCATGGATAGACCTATTTCAAGGCTTCTTTCTCCTCGCAGTCATTGTAGCCATTCCCAT
>DAIDIM010000031.1 GCA_027459365.1 Chlamydiota bacterium | reverse complement strand
GGGCTGCTCAAAGCGCTCATCCCCGCTCGTTCCTCGCGGGGTCCCCTTCGGGCTGCTCAAAGCGCTCATCCCCGCTCGTTCCTCGCGGGGTCCCCTTCGGGCTGCTCAAAGCGCTCATCCCCGCTCGTTCCTCGCGGGGTCCCCTTTCGCGTCCTTTGAGCAGTTCGATTCTATTTTATCCTTAACCACTTATCGGTATTTTTTTTTATCATACGTATCATGCATATCCTGTGCATCAAGTTTCCTTAGTATTAGCAAAATATTAATTTTAAGGTTTGTAATTAGTTGTTTTTATTTGGTTTATAACTAATTATAATTAAAGTTTGCATAATTAAATAATTTAATTATACAATCACGTATGGGAAGATAAGGGACAAGACGAAGCTTACGACGCTAAGTTTGATTGTAAATATTCGGTTCTTCGATCCTTTACTTCCCAATTTTTTTTCCATCAATTTTTCAAGAGAGGGTAATAATGAAATCGAAGATTTTCTGCTTCTTCCTCCTCCTTGTCTTTTGGGTCCCTGCATCATCTGCTCAAAATAACTTGCAGTTACAAGATATACAAAGAGTTATGGAAAAATTTTATGCTTTGCATATCACAAATAAAGAATTGAGCCCCCTCCTTGTAAGACGAGCAATGAAAATTTATATAGAAAATTTTGATTCTGAACGTGCCTATCTTTTAGAAAGTGAGGTTCGCCCTTATTTAAATCTCTCGGATAAGAAGGCTGAAGAGATTGTGAAGAGGTTAAATAATCTGGATTATTCTGACTTTATTGCACTGAATCAATTGATCCAGAAGGCGATTGTTCGGGCAGAGAATCAGCGTAAAGATATTATGAATGAGATGGTTCGAGGTGAGGGTAGAGAATTGGTCAATAGTGGAGTCTCTTCTCATTTTGCAAGAACTGAGGATGAATTAATTGAGCGGCAAAGAAATCGGATGGCTCGATTTTATGCTTTCCATAAAGCCCGTTCCAATTTGGATAGTGCGGAGCGTAAGGAAAGGGTCTGTTTGTTATTCGAAAAAAAGGTGAGAAAGTCGGAGTATAATTATTTATTTTTGAGTGTAGATGGGGAAGCTTTGCCGAAGAGCAAGATTGAACACTTTATGGCGATGCGAATTTTAAAGTCTATGGCAAAGAGCTTAGATACCCATTCATCTTTCTTTAGTCCCGAAGAGGCGCAAGAGATGCGTCTTGGTTTGGAAAAGCAATTTGAGGGTGTGGGGGTTGTTTTAGCGGAAGGAATTGATGGGATTGTGATTGCAGATTTGATCCAAGGATCTCCGGCGGCATCTTCAGGACAGATTCAGGTGAACGATTTTCTGGTTGAAATCGATCGGATGCCTGTCCAATCGATCTCTTTTGAAGAGGTGATGGATCTTTTGAAAAAGAAGGGAAAAGAAGAGATCCTTTTAGGATTTAAGCGCCCCTTGGCACAAAAAGAGATTTTTTACAGAGTGCCTTTGAAAAAGCAGCCGATTGAAATGAATGAAGAGAGAATTCAAACAGCTGTTGAATATACATCCAATGGGATTATTGGAAAGATCGCTCTCCACTCTTTTTACGAGAATGGGGATGGGGTGAGTAGCGAAAAAGATATCAAGGAAGCAATTAACGCTTTTAGACGTAAAGGCAACTTAGTAGGACTTGTTTTAGATTTGCGAGAGAATTCGGGTGGGTTTCTAAGTCAGGCGGTCAAGGTTGCGGGCCTTTTTGTAGCCAATGGTGTGGTTGTGATTTCGAAATATGGCAAAGGTGAGACCAATTATCTTCGAAATATTGCTGGGAAAAGTTATTATAATGGACCTTTGGTTGTTTTAACTTCTAGAATGTCCGCCTCTGCTGCTGAAATTGTTGCGCAAGCTTTGCAAGACTATGGTGTTGCAATGGTTGTTGGCGATCCAACGACTTTCGGCAAAGGCTCGATTCAATATCAAACTGTGACCGATCCAACTGCCGATGTGTTCTTTAAAGTGACGGTGGGTCGATATTACACTGTGTCAGGGAAAAGCACGCAGATTGATGGAGTGATCGCAGATATTGTTGTCCCAACTCCTTATGCTCCCTATAATATTGGAGAAAGATTCCTTGAGTATCCTCTTCCACAAGATCATGTTGAAGCAGCATACGTTGATACTCTTGAAGATCTAGATGATCGGGCAAAACGGGTATTCCAAGTCCATTATATGCCTTATTTGCAAAGAGCTGTTTCTTTCTGGAAAAAACATCTGCCCGAATTAAAACAAAATAGTGCAGAGCGTTTGGCAGTCCACCCTGGTTTCCAAGCTCTAATCCAACGTCAAGAGTCAATCCTCGCGCGCTTAGCCGGAATTCCTGTAAACACAGTGGATGAAGCTGTCCATAATGGAATGGATGACATCCAGATGAATGAAGCAGTCAATATCGTGAAAGATATGATTCAGATAGAAGCATCTGCAAATCATACGCAGACAGCAAGATATCTTAAAACTGGCTCATAGATCTCTTTCGAAGGCAATAGAAAGAGGCCATTGCGCTGACAAGTATTAAAAAGGCGCCGCTTGTAGCTAACGGCGCGCTGTTGCTGACGGCACCGATTACGCCAGAAATCAGTGGGCTAATGAACATGGCAAGAGACATGAGGGATTGAGCTAGACCAAACACTTTTCCTTGATTGTCTCTCCCTGCAAGATTTGAGAGAAGGGCTGTTAGATTAATCCAAATGGCTGCACCACAAAGAGATGTAAGAGGAAATAGAATATACCAAAAAACAATATTGTGTGTAAAAGCAAGGATAATCATTGAGATTGCGGCGATGGGTAAATTAAACAAAATAAATGTTTCCGGTTTGAATCTGAGGGCAAGACCTCGATTGAGTAGGCTAGAACTCAGCAGCCAAAAAAGTGCTTGATAGCCAGACATAAATCCGATCGACTCTTGAGTAAAGTTGAAACGTTGCACAAGGAGAGCCGGATAGAACAGGACACAAAATCCCCAGCCAAAATAGAATAAGAATGTGATGTAGAGCCAAACTTTCATTTGAGGAATTCTTGAAAGTTTGAACAGCTCTTTCATCTCCTGTTTCCAATTTGCTTTTTCCGCTTGTTTTATATAAGTCTCTGTATATGAATGAGATAGCCACAAATAATTGAGAAAAAATAGAATTGCAGTAAACCACATAGGGGTTGCAAAATCTGCCCATGGAAAATATTCTTTGGTTGATAGAAAGCCACCCAGAGGTGGTCCAATGACCCATGAAAGGCCCCCAGCAACTCCTGATAATGATAGATTTTTTGCCTTATCTTTTTCTGTACTAATGTCGGCAATCGCTGCTTGTGCTGCGGCCGAATTTGCAGAGAAAATACCGGCTAAAATGCGCGAAACAAAGAGCATGAAAAGAGAGCCATGATAAATGGAAAGACCTGACAGAATAAAACTAAAGCCTGCAAAAAGAGTTGTCCATTGAAGAACTTTTTTTCTCCCTATAGAATCCGAAAGAGAGCCTAAGACCGGTAGAAACAAAAACTGAGTCAGAGGATATGTTGCGATGAGGGCGCCAAAAATAAAATTTCTTGAGGTAAGAGAGACATCTTGGTCAAGTAATGGACTTGTTGGGTCAAAAAGGAGAGGGGCAAAAATGGTTAAGATGACACCCCAACCAAGGCTGTCATTAAAGATTGTAAAAATCAGAGAGTAAAGGGAAGATTTTCGTATCATAAAAACATTATCTCGCTTTTGCACATTTTTTGGTAGATCCTAAGAGCGAACTTCTTTACGAGGTTTTAAATAAAGGTAACCGATTAAAGAAAGAATTGATCCAAAAAGAAAAATGACAATATAGGAGGTAAGTCCTTTTGTGTGCTGGGCAAGGTAAAAAGCAATAAAAGGAGAAAAGCCGCCAAGAATGGAGTCTGCAAGATTAAAACTGACGGCGCTGCATGTAAATCGGTCATGCGTTGGGAAAAGATCTGCAACGATGTAGGGGATAAGTGCTGAACTGCATGTAATCAGGATGCAGATTGTGACCATCAGTATGGCGATGAAAAGAATAGAACCGTAAATAGAGGCAAGATAAAAGGGGTAGAGGAGAACTATAATTCCAATCATAGAAGAAATAAGCATGGTTTTATTATTATATCGATCTCCTAATTTGCCAAAAATTGAAATTGGAATTGTCATAATTACGAGTAAGATCATAGTAATGAGTAAATTGTCCTGATAAGAAATGCCTAAAATTTTCCCAAAATAGACTGGAAAATTGACAGCGATCAAGTAGAAAGAGGCAGAGTTGAGGGCACAAAAAAGAAATCCTTTGAGGATACCGTGTCGATGTTTATAAAGAATATCGAAAATGGGTTCTTTGACTATCTTTTCATGGGTAAGCATTTCCTTGAAGAGAGGGGTTTCATGAAGGCGATACCGAAGAAATAAACCGGCAAGGCCAATCACTCCTCCAAGGATAAATGAGATTCTCCATCCCCATTCAATTAAAGATTCAGGAGATAGGGTTTTGTCAAGGAGATAGGATTCACTACTGCTCAATAGAATGCCGATTTGGTAGCCCCAAACACTCCAGCTACAAATATAGCGTCGAATTTGCCAGGGAGAACTTTCATATAAATAACAAAATGCGCCCGGAAGCTCTCCGCCTGCCGGGAAAGCTTGTAAAAAGCGCATGATACCCAAAAGTACAGGGGCGAGCCATCCTATTTTTTCATAAGTAGGAAGGAAACCAATAACAAAGGTCGGAATCACCATCATTGTAACAGAGAGGATCAAAGCCTCTTTTCTTCCAATACGATCGCCGATTCGTCCAAACACAAGACCACCAATAGGTCTTGCTAAGAACCCGATCGCAAAAAGGAGAAGAGTATACATTAAATTTGAGATTGGATCGCCAACAAAAAATAAATTGGAAATAATCGGGGCCCAGTAGACATAGAGGAAGATTTCGTACCATTCAAGAAGATTGCCCAGTGAGACAGCAAGAATTGCAGTTCGGGTATATCTTTTTGAGAAATGACTATACATTATACTCCGCCGGTCTAAAAATGTGCATTTGGGCAGCTCATAGCGTCCAAAATCGACGATCCCAAATGACCTAATATTAAGTCAATAAGGTCATTTGCTTTTCGTCGATTTATGGACATTCACGCTAGTCGAAATTCACATTTTTGGACCGGTCGGAGCATGTCTTTTTTCTTGTATGAGCCTATGTAAAAATGGTCGAAGGAAGAAAACAATAATACTACCAACAATTGCGAGAAGTGCAAGCTTAAAAAAAGCTGCAGAGAAAGTTCCGTTTGTTAAAAGAGGATTTGTTTGCGCCGTCATGCCAAGTGCTTTTTGGGAAAAATAGTTTGAGAGAGTCGCCGCGACTCCTGTGACCATCATCCATGTTCCCATTGCAAAAGCTTGGATTCTTGCAGGGATTAACTGTCCAATCATCGCATATCCGATTGGAGAGATAAAAAGCTCGCCGATACTTTGCATGAGATAGGTTCCAATAAACCAACCGATGGAGGAAATGCCCTGTGCATTCGCATAGTGAATCCCGATGGGAAGAAGGAGATACCCAAGACCAATACAGAGGAGTGCCGTTGTGAATTGAAAAGGGAGTGTGATGATATACCCTTTTTCCCTTAGGCGCCGATTCATGGCAGCCATCAAAGGGCCACCCAATACAATGACAATTGTATTGATGTTTTGAGTCCATTGCGCAGGAATGGTGATTCCTAAAAAATCGTGGCTCACATTATGCACATAAAAAAGGGTTAACCCCATCGGAGCCATTTGATAGAGTGTCCAAAAAATAAGGCTACTTAAGGCCAAAATGAGAAATGCCCACAGCTTTTTAGAGCTCTCTATAGTCTTTTCTTTCCATGCCAAAAAAGCAATTAGAAAAGCAACAACTACCCCTGCAATAGCAATCAAAATATTGGACGCATGAGCATGCGCTAAAAACCATGTTAGCGCACTGATCAAAGCAATAATGATGAGCATAGCATAAGCAATTTTCCGTTTCTTCTTTTTAGCAAGCGAGTAATAGGTATTTTTATCTCCAAGATATTTCCAAAAGAATAAGGTGAGGAAAAAAGAGATTAAGCTCCCAAAACTTGCGAAAACAAAAAGCGCATGAAAATCTTGACGCAATTCGAAGTAACCGCTGACAGAAAATCCCATGAAAAAACCAAAATTCATGCCGCTGTAATTCCATAGAAATGCGGTTTCTCTCCTCTTGTCATGTGGATCGAAAAGTTGCGTCATCATACAGTTAATACAAATGACATTCAGCCCGCAGCCAGAAAGGAAAATCGCAGTTCCGATTAGGAGAGTATGGACTGAAATGTGTGAAAGGACAAGGCAACCTAACGCCTGCAAAAGCATCCCAATTAGAAATAATCCCCGGTAACTTAAAAGCCTTCCTCCTATATAGCCACCCAAAACGTGAAGAGTGTAGTTGAACGCAATAAAGCCACCGGTGAACGCAACCGCATACTGTGAAGACAAATGAAGACCTTGGGTAGCATATAATACAAGCGTTGAATAAAGAACGCTGTATCCAAGCATTGAGAAAAGTTGCATCAGCAAAAGAGCTCTGCAACCTTTTCTGGTCTGAACATCCGTAATCATCTTATTAATACCGACCTTTCTTTAGACCAAATTCTGCTTTTATATTCTTCCGAGTAATAACAGGATAATAAGAATCACTAAAATGACCCCGAAAATCCCTGAAGGGTAATATCCCCAGCCTGAGCTATAACCCCAAGTTGGAAGTGCCCCAATTAAAAGCAAAATCAACAGAATAATTAAAATAGTGCCTAACATTCGTCTCTCCTTTGGTTGATAACTTCCGTCTGACAGATATTTTTTTTTTATGCAAGTATTAATCTCGACTTATGTCATTTTTTGATGGCATCTCCGGTGAGAGCGTCCGCGCTTTTATTATTTTTTTACTCGTCAATAGAGACGTTGCTGCTATTAACTCGCAAAAAAAATAATAAAATCATCGGACGCCTCCTTCGGATCTGCCTTTCAAAAAATATACAAAGTCGAGCTATATCACAATAGAGCTCCAGCAATTTTTCATTTACGCTGAGCGATGCCTTACTTTGAGCCGTACGTATCCGCTCCTTTAGTGCACGCAGGTTTTTACATAGGTTGATGGAATCAAATTACTCAGTTGTATCTTTTTAGACATGGGATACTCTGTTGTTTTTATTAGTTAGGTAGAATAGGATACGGAGCGAATTATTTCTAGAAAAACCCGAAGAAGCAATTCCGATGACTGCTCAATTTTGGCCAACGCAGTTTGGTCAAATTGAAAACATCGCTTTTCACTTCGATTCCAGACGAAAGCAAATAAATTTGCTTTCTTTCTGCCCACAAAAAAAAGCCCAAAAACTGACGTTTTTGGGCTTTAGTTTTTTTTGTGGCCAGAACTGGAATCCTTTCAGGCGAAGCGCACTGCGTGCGTCCTCGTCCTGAAAGCCGGTTCAAGCGGTTTTTCGATGCGAAAAACATCGCTTTTCACTTCGATTCCAGACGAAAGCAAATAAATTTGCTTTCTTTCTGCCCACAAAAAAAAGCCCAAAAACTGACGTTTTTGGGCTTTAGTTTTTTTTGTGGCCAGAACTGGAATCGAACCAGCGAAACAAGGATTTTCAGTCCTCCGAAGTTGTTGCTTCTAAGTACTCAAGGAGGCCTTCAATCACCTTCGCTTGTCAAAGCATATAGGGGAGAGGGGATTTTTTCCAGGAAATATTGGTGATCGAAGTCAATCCAATTCAGGGTCAGGAAATAGGCAACTCCGGCAAATTTCCGACATTTTCTTATCGGAATATTGAGATGTTTCGAGAAAAAACCAAAAAGGAAGTACTGCTCGCCATGATCATAATGATGGGAGTGAAGATCTTATTGTTCAGGGAGTGGAGTTGAAGGATTTATCTTGATTCATGCGTATATAAAGATCTTCAGTTTTGCACTTTAGCATAGGTCAGAATTTTCAAATTTTCTTTTGTATAGTTCTTTGGTTAAATGACTCAACTTGATATAATCCGCAGTCCTTATTTAAACATAAAGGATAAAACCATGACTCATTCTGTACAAAATCGCCAAGCATCCGGTTATCCGATTCTATCGATAGATGGCGGGGGTGTTAGAGGGATTATTCCAGCGACAATGCTTGTAGAAGTTGAGAAGATTACGAAAAAACCTATTTCGGATTTATTTCGGCTCATTGGAGGGACTTCCACAGGAGGAATTTTGGCTTTAGGATTAGCTATGCCAAAAGGAGACGGTACTCCTAAATTTTCTGCGCAGGACCTTCTTAATCTGTACACCGACCCTATTAGTACAACACAGATTTTTCAAAAGAATCCCGCATATCAAGAACCCGATCCTCGGCAAAGGTTTTTTGATCGCGCTGTTCAAGTTATTGCAACTCCAAAGTATTTGTCTCCTACGGTGGTATTTAATGACAAATTTCAGGACAAATTAGTATCTGATGCTTTGACCGATGTTCTTATTACAGCAAATAGCGTTGAAGGAGTTGCTGGTAGGGTGGCTGGGCTCGGTCTGGGTGGTCTATCTATGGCCGCAACTTTTCTGGCTGCGGTTGTAGAGGAAGAGATTCCATTTATAACGCCAGATTTTTTTCCTAAAACAATCCAGTTATTTACAACCAAAGGGATGAAAACTCTTTCTTTTAGTTTGAATAATCTAACCAGAGAGCACTGCAAGTATCTGATGAGCCCTTTGTCAAACAATCATTTTTATATGCGACATGTTGCCCAAGTGACGTCTGCTGCGCCTTCTTATTTTCCTTTTGTGCCTTATCGTAATCTTAAGCTTCTAGATGGAGGGTGTTTGCAGAATAACCCTGCAGTACCATGTGTATTAGAAGCGTTGGAGAATAAGGTTCCATTAAAAGATATGCTCGTGGTTTCTCTTGGAACTGGGGAAACGAGAGATTTTCGTGACCCGATTTCATGTTTTTTTGAAATGACTCAGCCACAACTTGCAGAAGATCGAGCTCTAGATGTTCTGGTGGAGGGCAGACACTTCCGTTTTCAACATTATTTCAATGGAGAACCTCCACATCTAGACGATTGTAGAGCAGAAACAATTGCAAATCTTAAGGATGCCGGGAAAGGAGTAGTGGATGCCGCTCAAGAAAATGATATGCTAAGAGCGTTATGTAAGCGATTAGATCCAGAAATGTAGAGATTTGTGGTATGATTGATATTGCTAGACGTTATTGTTTAGGAGCCGGAATTGGGATTTTTGGATATGCACTCATGATAGAGTTGGTGCCGACCGCAACGGATGTCATCCTCTGTCTTTTGAATCCAGGCTTTGGCGTCGGTGCGGCGATCGAACATGGCGTGAAGGGTGGGATGGCCTTTGAGGCGAATTTCGGCTTGGTAGCGTCCTCGTCCTGAAAGCCGGTTCAAGCGGTTTTTCGATGCGAAAAACATCGCTTTTCACTTCGATTCCAGACGAAAGCAAATAAATTTGCTTTCTTT
>DAIDIM010000014.1 GCA_027459365.1 Chlamydiota bacterium | reverse complement strand
GCCAGGTACAGGTATTGGGCTTTTGGTGTTTGATGTCTGCTGAATCGTGTACATGGAATGAGATCGATTTTCACTATCCGTATTTTGATATGTTCTATAAGCTTCAGGAAAAACCGAGCCAGGTACAGGTATTGGGCTTTTGGTGTTTGATGTCTGCTGAATCGTGTACATCCTTTCTGATGAATTAGATCGGGTTTCACTATCCGTATCACTAACAGATGGATGCACAGGAATAATGTACATCATCCCTTCTGGGAAAATAGACTTCTCTCCATTCTCTTCTAATTTAAAGGGAACTTCGACCCCTTCATTCCAAGAAAGGATCTTCTCCTTAAGAGTACTTTGCGAAGTTTGAAAAGTATTCGGATTTACGGAATTTATCATAGTTTTTCTTACTTTATGACAATGCACCTATGAAATGATCGTCTGACCATCGACCTTTAATAGATCCTCTTTGATCGGTGTACGTTCCCACTCCATGTTTCATGTCTTGTTGCCAATTACCTGTATAGGTATATCCATTTCCTCTGTAAGTACCATTACCGTGTCTTAGGTCGTCTTTCCACATACCTGTGTAATTAGTGCCGTTTGACCTGAATTCTCCCAATCCATGTCGCATGAAATCGTGCATTTCACCTCTATAATAACTCCGATCAGGGTATATAATCGATCCTGTCCCATCCATTATATCATTTCCCCATTCACAATTATATACCGTCCCATCAGAGAGAGTGCATTTTCCTCGTCCATGTTGCATGTCATTTGCCCATTCTCCATCATAAATCTCTCCAGAGAAAGTGTATTTTCCTCGACCATGCCTTTTTCCATCTACCCAATCTCCATCATATATCGCCCCATCAGCGAAAGTAAATTTTCCTTTTCCATGCTGCTTATCATTTACCCAATCTCCATCATATATCGCCCCATCAGCGAAAGTGTATTTTCCTTGACCACGTCTGGATCCTCCAACCCATTCTCCATTATATATCGCCGCATCAGGATAAAAGGCTTTTCCTTGCCCATGCAGTTGGCCATTTACCCATTCTCCATCATATTTCGTCCCATCACGAAGTGTAAGGGTACCTTTCCCATGATGTTGGTCATCTTTCCATTCGCCCTCATATATGCTCGAATGATATTCGCATCGACCATGACCATCTCGTTTGTCATTACACCATTCTCCATCGTAATAAAAACCATTACGGAACCTTGCATGTCCTCTACCTTGCCTTAATCCATTCAGCCATTCCCCTTGATACATGCTATTTTCGTCTTGATACACCCCAAAACCATTTGAAGGTCTTGTGAAGATGTCCCCCAATATAGGAGTTCCGACAATAGAACTTCTTATTGAACTCATCTCACTTATAGAAACAGGGTTCAGATGAACGACAGTTCTTTCTGGAAAAGAGTGGTAATATTGAGCGAGCATTGGAGACACCGGGAAAGGTAGATTCTTATGCCATGGGGAAATGGGGGATCGTACAGGTTGAAGTTCATTTTGTTTGTTAGAAATGCTATTCGTCATTGAAATTACCATAATTTTTCCTATTGTTTTATATAAAACATATCAATATAAGAAATTAACTTCAATTATTAATTAATTTTATTAATTTTCAGTTCCTCAGAAGCTATCTTTTAACAACTCCTAAAGACAAAACTTGATCAAAGTAAGCAATTGTTGCTTTTAACCCCTCTTCGAGAGAAGTTCGCGGTTGCCAATCCAAAAGGGTGCGAGCCTGCGTAATATCTGGACATCTCTGTTTCGGATCGTCCGATGGAAGTGGTTTGTGAATGATTGGAGAACCAGATCCTGTGAGCCGCAATATTTCTTGTGCGAGATCGATTACTTTGTATTCAGAAGGATTGCCAATATTGATAGGTCCTATGATTGATTCAGGTGCATTCATAAAGCGGATGACAACATCAATTAAATCGTCCACATAACAAAAGGATCTTGTTTGCATCCCATTTCCATAGATTGTTAGGGGTTGATTTCTCAGTGCTTGAACGATGAAATTCGAGACTACCCGTCCATCATTGGGATGCATGCGAGGGCCGTAAGTATTAAAAATGCGAGCCAGCTTTATAGGTACTAAATGGGTTCTTTTATAGTCAAAAAAGAGAGTTTCGGCACATCTTTTCCCTTCGTCATAGCATGAACGAAAGCCGATCGGATTGACATTTCCCCAATAGCTTTCTTTTTGCGGATGGAAATGTGGATCTCCGTAGATTTCGCTTGTAGAGGCTTGAAAAATTTTGCACTGTAACCGTTTTGCAAGTTCGAGCAAATGCATCGCGCCCATCACACTTGTTTTGATCGTTTGAATCGGATCTGCTTGATAGTGTCGGGGCGATGCGGGACAGGCAAAGTTGTAAATTTCATCCACTTCAGCAGAGATTGGGTAGCAAATATCATGGCGCAAAATTTCAAAATAAGGGTTACTTGATAGATGGATAATATTTTCTCTTGTCCCTGTATAAAAATTATCGACACAAAGGACTTCATGACCCATATCCAGAAGTCTTTCGCATAGATGAGAACCTAAAAAACCGGCCCCTCCCGTGACTAAAATTCTTTTTTTTCTTTGATCTTTCATCTTTTCATCTTAATTGACCGCTTGCGTAGCCTCGGGTTCGTAGCCTTTTGGGATTATTTTGGCCGATTTTCAATTTTTTTGAGAGGGGCAATACGTAATTGATATTGCCCCTCTCAAAAAAAAGTCGAAAAGTCGGCTCAAAAGAACCCAAAATTTGACAGAACCGAGGTTATGCAAGAGATCCGAAATGAATTTTAAGAGGTAACGATATATTTTGCAAAATAAGAATCGAGAACCCTAATATGGAGGTCATGAAACGCATTTTAATTACTGGAGCAGCGGGATTCATCGGTTTTCATCTTGCGATGCATCTTAAGGGACGTGGAGATTTTGTTGTTGGAGTCGATAATTTTAATACCTATTACGATCCCCTGTTAAAAAAAGATCGAGCAGCCCATCTTCAAAAGATCGGAATCGAAGTTCTCCATACAAACATTTGCGAAAAAAACTTCCTAAAACTGGTGATGTTGCGTTACGGAATTACGCATGTCGCTCACCTCGCGGCTCAAGCGGGCGTCCGTCATTCGTTAGTTGAACCTGATGAGTATGTCTCAGCAAATCTTGAGGGATTTGTCTCTATATTGGAAGCATGTCGCTATTTTCCACATCTAAAACTGATCTACGCATCCTCCTCTTCTGTGTATGGCCTCAATCAAAAAATTCCATTTAAGGAAGATGATCGAACCGATCTCCCCACCAATCTTTATGGAGCGACAAAAAAAGCCAATGAAATTCTTGCCCATTCTTATCATCATCTCTATGGACTTCATGTAACAGCTCTTCGCTATTTTACTGTCTATGGCCCTTGGGGAAGACCCGATATGGCCTACTACCGTTTTACACGACAAATTTGCGAGGGCGAGCCAATCCAAGTCTTTAATCATGGTCTTATGCGAAGAGATTTCACCTACATCGATGATATTACCGAAGGGACGGCCGCAGCGATCGATCTTGGTGCATCTTATGAAATTTTCAATCTCGGCAATCACAGACCGATCAATTTGCTTTATCTCATTGAGCTACTGGAAAATGCTCTCGGAAAAAAAGCGATTAAAGACATGTTCCCTATGCAACCTGGTGAAGTGACAGAAACCTATGCAGATATCGAAAAAAGTTCACGGATGCTCAACTTTCACCCTTCTGTTCCTCTGGAAGAAGGGATCTTGCGATTCATTGATTGGTTCAAATCGTATCATTCAATGTCTGTACTTCATCACAGCACAGGGTAAACAAGCGATGAGATCTTCTGCGATCATGCAATAAGAGGTTTTCTCTTTTGCCGCCATCTTTCCTGCCTCAGCATGTAGCGTGCAGCCTAAAATTGCAGCATCCATTGGTTGCATCTTTTGCGCAAGCAAAGCCGCGATCATTCCTGTTAAAACATCTCCTGTCCCAGCCTTTGCCATTCCAGGATCTCCTGGAGGAATGAGTATTGGCGTTTGTTGTTCCGAAAAAACCCAAGTTGGAGCCCCTTTCAAAACAAGGATGCATTGAGTCTTATTCACCCATTTTTGACAAAGATTTCTTAAATCGCCCTCTCCTAATAAACGGCGTGCTTCTCCTTGATGCGGCGTAAGAATTGCATTTGCAGGATAGCTCACCCCCTTTTGAATCGCATCGGCATCGACAACTAGCGGACATTTGCAATCTTTTAATTTTTTAATCATTGGAAAGGATTTCCCAATTCCAGGGCCAATAAATAATGAGCTTGCCCTCTTAAGTTCTTTTGAAAAGCTCTTTACACTCCATTTTTCACAAATCAACGAGTATGGACTATCCCCAATATAATCCAAAGAAAAAATCCTTACAATTCCGGCACCTGATCTCAATGCGGCAAGACCCGCGAGTTTTGGCGCTCCTTGATACATCCGGGATCCAGAAATCCCCACAACATATCCGGCCTCATACTTATTTCGATCCCAAACAATGGGAGGTAAAGTGATCTTATCTTGCATCGCTACTCTCATTAAAGATGTTCGTCTTTTACTACACGCGTGAGAAGAGCCTTCACTGCTACTTTTGGATCAAGTCCTTTAAAGATGATGGCGTAAGTTGCTTCTGTAACAGGGATGGGAATGTGATATTTTTGGCCAAGTTCAAAAGCTGAAAAACAAGTATAGATACCCTCAACTGCCATTCCAACTTTCTGGCGTGCATGCTCGGGAGTATCTCCCTCTGCAATGTATTTGCCAAAGCGATAATTTCGGCTTAAAGTAGACATGCATGTAACACATAGATCCCCCATCCCCGAAAGACCATTGAGCGTCTCTGATTTTGCATTTTTCACAACACAAAGCTTGCGCATTTCGTGAAGACCACGCGTCATCAAAGCGGCCTTGGCATTCGCACTCTCGGTTAAGCCATCAGAAATGCCACAAGCAATCGCGATGATATTTTTCATTGCGGCGCCAAAACAGACACCAAGGATATCGTCGTTTGGATAAATACGGAAAGTAGGGGTTGTAAAAAGATCGCAGATTAGTTTTGTGATCTTTGGATCATATGCAGAACAGACAACAGAAGTTGGCTTGTTTTCAATCACCTCTTCTGCGTGACTCGGGCCACTCAAAACCCCTACAAAAGGACAATTTGGCTGCTTGAACACATCTGAAATCAC
>DAIDIM010000007.1 GCA_027459365.1 Chlamydiota bacterium | reverse complement strand
GCCATTCTCGGTGTGAATTCTTCGAGGAGATTTGGGATATTTTCAAACGAGTTTACCCCATTTTCGCAAAGCTAATATCTCTTCACAAAGTTATATGGCTTTGCGAAAATGGAGGTAAAATCGTCGAAGAGGTACATCGGGAATGGCTCAATTTTTCTCCTTTACAGCGTTGTGCAAAAAAGATTATCATTCTTAATCTATGACCTTTCCCAATCCTGAGTATCATTCGCACGAAGAGTTCCAAAATCGGAGCCGCAAGCTTGCCGACATACGTTTGCTTGGTATAGAGCCCTATCCATCAAAGCAACCTTGTGGGCAAAAAGCTGCAGAACTTGCGTTAGAGATTCATGGAAAACAGATTGGGCATAGTGATGATGCGGGCGCTGGATTGACACCGACAGCTTGCATCGCGGGACGCCTTGTCCTTTTCCGAGCGATGGGAAAAAATGCATTTGCCCAGATTCAAGATGAGACGGGAAGAATCCAAGTGATGTTCAATCGAGATCTCACCAAAGTTGCCGGTTTTACCCCAACAGAAGAGCTAACACATTTGAAGTTCATTGAGAAAAAGATTGATCTCGGCGATATCTTATGCGTTGAAGGACATCTATTTCATACGCAAAAAGGGGAATTGACGATCTTTGCAAAAAAAGTGACCCTCCTTTGCAAGTCGCTTCTTCCACTCCCCGACAAACACTGCGGAATTGCAGACAAGGGGATCCGCTATCGCAAACGTTGGCTCGATCTCATCACAGATCAAACTTCATTAGAGAGATTTCGTCTCCGCTCTCGCATTCTTCTTGCGATACGCAAATATTTTGAACAGGCAGGATTTGAAGAGGTAGAGACACCCGTTCTTGAGAATAACTATGGGGGTGCCGCTGCCCGTCCATTCACAACTTATCTACATGCCCATCATCAGGATATGTTTTTACGCATCTCCCTTGAAATTCCACTTAAAAAACTGATTGTTGGGGGGATGCAAAAAATTTTTGAAATTGGCAAAGTTTTCCGAAATGAAGGCATAGACAAGACGCACAATCCAGAATTCACAATGCTTGAAGCCTACGCGTCTGGATGGGATTATCATGATACGATGGTCTTTGCTGAGAATATGTTTGAAACGATTGCCCTCGAACTTTTTGGCGATACGAAGATCCGTTTTTGCAGTGGGGATGGAACAACCGCGCAAGTCATTGATTTAAAGGCACCTTGGAAGCGTATGTCGATGAAAGAGGCGGTTCTTACCTATGTAAATCTTGACGTTGATAAAATGTCAGATCAAGAGATGAAAGACTATCTTCGAAAAAATACACACATTGAAGAGAAGAAACTGCTGTCTGCAAAAAGGGGTCATCTCATCGCTATGCTTTTTGGCGAACTTGCAGAGCCTCATCTCATTCAACCGCACCACATTATCGACCATCCAATTGAAACCACTCCCCTATGTAAGCTTCATCGCGATCCTAATTTACGCAAAGAAGGGATCGTTGAGCGCTTTGAAAGTTTCATTTTGGGCCGTGAAATGTG
Source organism: Chlamydiota bacterium (assembly GCA_027459365.1). Classification (GTDB taxonomy): domain Bacteria; phylum Chlamydiota; class Chlamydiia; order Chlamydiales; family SM23-39; genus DAIDHZ01. The sequence continues at coordinate 4,867 of DAIDIM010000007.1, read as the reverse complement.
CAATTCATACACTGAGCTCAATGACCCCGAATTGCAAAGACATCTTCTCATCGAGCAGGCAGACAAGCGAGAAAAAGGGGATGTCGAAGCCTCTCCCCTCGATGAAGAATTTATCGAAGCGATTTGTCAAGGGATGCCACCAACAGGTGGAATTGGCTTTGGGATCGATCGACTCGTCATGCTCTTTACGCAAGCCGAATCGATTCGAGACGTCCTCTTCTTCCCTATTATGCGTCCTGAAGAGATCTAATCGATTAATCCCAACCCTCACCTGGATAGTTTGGCAAATGGTGGGTTGATTTTTCTTTGTAGAAGATAAAAGTGAGCACAAACGCGATTGCAACAATGATGGCTAAGAAAAAATGAATTAAAGCAAAACTTTCAACTTCACCGGCAAATAGATTCACATTTCGAATTTCTACCGAGTTCATGAATAAACCAATTAATGCAATTCCAAGAGTTCCTGAAAATGTTTGTAATGTTGTGACAAGTCCCATTCCAGCCCCTATTTTGGATGAAGGGAGCGAGTTTAAAGCAGCAGAAAAAGAAGGGCTAAAAACAAATGACAGACCAATACCGAATAAAATGAGGCAAGTGATCAGAAACCACTCCTCGGGTAATGGGTAAAACCCAAGTCCTAGAAATGAGAGGATCAAAGTGCTAAATCCAAGGGATAAAGGTACTTTTGGACCCAAATGATCCGAAAGCATTCCTGCAATAAAAGGGGCAAAAAAAATAGGAAAAGCGGAAATAAAAGTAATGAATCCGGCATGGGTCGGGGCTATTTCCTCAGCTCATTGATTAAATTCGCAACCAGCCCTGTCCAACCTGTTTGGTGAGATGCTCCAAGTCCTTTTCCTGTATCTCCATGAAAAAACTCGTGGTAAAGATGAAGATCTTTGAAATGGGGATCTTGATCAAGTGAAAAATCATGTAGGTTAGTCCTTTTCCCATTTTCATCTCGTTTGAAAATTTTGACCAGGTTTTCTGAAATCTCTTTTGCAATCCCTGTGGCTTCGGGGAAATGGATGCTATATGTTTTGAGAGATTGAATGAGGAGATAATTTAATGGAAACCAAATGGGTCCGCGCCAATTGGAATTCCCCCCTTTAATTTTATGGATTGAATCGCCAGGTTCATAGCCGATACGCGTCACATTGTGAATAAAAGGGTGGTCCTCATGAAATTTTGAAAGACTTCGAATTCCAAATGGCGACCAAAATTCATTTGGATCTCTAACATATTGCATGATGTTTTGAAATTGATCTTGATTTACAAAAGAGAGTAGATAGGAATGGTTTTGCTCGTAGATGGATACATCAGTGGCATGCGTGAGATTTTGTAATGACCAAATAAAATTGCTTTTGAAATAAGGAAACTCTTCAAGCTCCTCTTTTGTAATGATGTCCACTGCAAAAAGGGGAATGATGCCGACAAATGAACGGATGCGAAAAGGGGCAAATTGGCCATCAGGGTAGACAAGTACATCATAAAAGAATCGATCTTGAGCATCCCAGAGCGAATAGGGTTTATTGTCTCGGGTCTTTGTCGCATATGCAATTTGGATAAAATGTTGAAAAAATTTCGTCGCAAGCACTTCATAAGAGTGATCTATCTTTGCAAGTTTTAGAGCAATGCGCATTAAATTCAGTGCGAACATCGCCATCCAGCCGGTTCCATCGGATTGTTTGAGATAGACATTATCGCCCATACTTTCTGACCGATCGAGCAAACTGATATTGTCAAGTCCAAGAAAACCACCTTCAAATACGTTACATCCTGAACTATCCACCTGATTGACCAAAAAAGTGAAATTGAGAAGCAATTTCAAAAAGCATGTTTTTAAAAATGTATAATCTTCCTTTCCGGTTTGTTCTTTTTCCATGTCAAAAAGGCGGAGTGCTGCCCAAGCATGTACAGTAGGATTAAAATCTCCAAAATTCCATTCATAAGCAGGAATCGCACCATTGGGATTTTGAAATTGATCTAAAATCAATACCATCAATTGTCTTTTTGCAAACTGAATATCAATTAATCCCAATGTTAAAGTATGAAAAGCCAAATCCCAAGCTGCAAACCAAGGGTATTCCCACTTATCTGGCATTGATATTACCCTTTTTGAGTTCAACAATTTCCAGTGCTCATTACGGATCTTTTTTCTCGATTCTGGGGGAGGAAATTGCCGATTATCCCCTTTTAGCCAAAGATCGACATCGTATAAATACAATTGCTTGTTCCAGATCATCCCGGCAATCGCTTGCCTCTGGATTTGACACTCTTCTTTGCTTGCATTTTGTGAGAAAATAGATTTATAGAATGCGTCCGCCTCTTGTTTTCTTGTGCTGAAGATATGTCCTATTTCAGAGAAAGGGTCAGATAGCACCCGATCGGTTAATCTTAAACGAACAGAAGCTGTTTGATTTGGCAATATGTCAAATACATAATGCAGGGCAGCTTTCGTTCCTACACAATCAGGGTTGATCGCTTGTCCATTCTTTTCGATAAGAAAGCGATGAAAGGCATCTTTTGAATAGGGCGATGCATAACTATTTTCATTATTTGTAAAAAGCGGTGAAGCACCTCTTTGCGCATACAAATATCTTTTCCCAAGGCGGTAATCAAAAGAGAGATCCTTTTGAATATTTAAATTCTCATCATCAGCTATGAGACATAAATCCTTTTCAGAAGAGAGAAGAGCAATCGTCGGTTCTTTTTGTCGAACATCGCCCCAACCCCATTGATTACGGAACCAAAGATGGGGCAAAATATGTAAAGGAGCACTTTTACTCCCTCGATTATGGGCCGTAATCTGAATACACGTATCCTCATTTGTCGCCATAGCATATTCAATCACAATGTCAAAATATGCTTTGTCTTGAAATATCCCTGTATCCACTAATTCATACTCTGGGTCTTTAAGGCCCCTTTTTGCATTTTCTTCTCTTAACAATTGATATGGAAAAGGATTTTGTGGATATTTATACAGATAGGACATGTAAGAATGGGTTGGCGTCGCATCTAAATGGTAATAATATTCTTTTACATCCTCACTGTGATTGCCTTCGTAAGGGTTGAGACCAAAAAGTCTTTCCTTTAAAATTGGATCTCGCCCATTCCAAAAAACCGGTGCAAAAGCAAGAATTTGATACCGATCACACCAACCGGCAATCGCATCTTCTCCCCAACGAAATACTTTTTTATGAGCTAGATCAAAACTAAAATAGTTCCATGCATCGCCATTGGGACTATAATCTTCTCGAGCTGTTCCCCAAGATCTTTCAGAAATGTAGGGGCCCCACTTATACCAGGGCGAACCAAGATTCGGGTCATTTTCAGAGAGTCGAAACCGTTCATCCATATTTTCGAACATATAACCTTTAAATTTATTTTCTGACAACAGTTGTAAAAAAATAAAAAAATCTATATTGGAAGGTATAGGGTAAAAATCAATTTTATCTAAATAAATAGGAGTTTTTATGAAAGCAGACACAGCAAAAGTACAGAAAGCATTAAAAGAGAAAGGCTTAACTAGTTCTCAAATCGCATGTTACACGAGCGCATTGAATAAACTCACCGCAGACGAGTTAAAAGCACTCGTAGCTGGTGGAGCAGCAGCTCTGAGCGCGGCAGCAGGGCCTGCAGCTTCAGCAGGTGGAGCAGCAAGCGCATAAAGATAAATCGACGAGTTGTTCTTCTTTTTTAGCGGCAAAAAACTTTGCCGCTTATCAAACTAGTTCTCACTAAGAATCATTTAAAGAGCCATTCTCGATGTGAATTCTTCGAGGAGATTTGGGATATTTTCGAACGAGTTTACCCCATTTTCGCAAAGCTAATATCTTACTAAGTTATATGGCTTTGCGAAAATGGAGGTAAAATCGTCGAAAAGATTCCCGAATATCGTCGAAGAGGCACATCGGGAATGGCTCTCCATGTTTTGATTGTTGTTTTTCACAAAAAGATGCTATGTTTGTGAAATCAGTAGGAGTAATCAATATGCGTCAAAGCATAGAAAACCTGGTAAAAAATAGAATCATTGATCATGGCCATGGCTGGGGCTTTACTCCCATCGCCTATGCCGGTCTGGAGACGGGCGTGCGTGACCGTACCAGCTACGTGTTAGAGCAGGGCAATGTGCGTTTCGTGATTACCTCGCCGCTTGGCCCCGATGGCGAGATTGCTGAACATGTCAAGCTGCATGGCGACGGCATCAAAGACATCGCCTTCCGTGTAGAAGATGCCGCACGTGCCTATCGTGAAGCGACCAACCGTGGTGCGCAGGGCGTCATGGAGCCAACGGTCCGCAAGGATGATTATGGTCAGGTGAAACTCGCCTCTATCGCCACCTATGGCGACACCATTCATACCTTTGTCGAGCGCCAGGACTACAAAGGCGCGTTCCTCCCTGGCTTCAGCCCACTAGGTACAACGGTGCCGCGTCGTGCGAGGGCCGCCGGTCTGGCTGGCATTGACCACATCGTCGGCAATGTCGAACTGGGCAAAATGAACGAGTGGGTGGCCTTTTATGAGCGTGTGATGGGCTTCACAGAGATGATTCACTTCGATGACCGTGCCATCAGCACCGAGTATTCCGCCCTTATGTCCAAAGTCATGCAGAACGGCAGTGGACGCATCAAACTGCCCATCAACGAACCCGCGCCCGGACGCAAGAAATCGCAGATTGAAGAGTACCTGGATTTCTATCGCAGCCCTGGCGCACAGCACATCGCCTTAATCACCGACGATATTGTCGCATCGGTACGCGAATTGCAAGAGCGCGGTGTCGAGTTCTTGAAAACGTCGCACACGTATTACGAGACCGTATTGGACCGGGTTGGCCCCATCGCGGAAAATATCGAGCAATTGGAAG
>DAIDIM010000216.1 GCA_027459365.1 Chlamydiota bacterium | reverse complement strand
TAGCTTCTGACACTTCGAAGAGAAGAGAGCCTAATCCCCTCATGCTCAGATCCTAAATCGTAGAGGAGATAACCCAATCTGCCAGCAATTGTTTCATATAATGCAATCTGCTGATCAAGTGGATGATTGATGCTCGCGAGCAATTGTTGATCAAGCGTTTTTAGTTCTGTTTTAAGTGCTTCATTTCCAATGCCAAGCGTTGGAGATCGAAGTAAGGTAATCAGCTCGCGCAACTCCCTAAATGCAACATCTGCAGAATCAACACTCAAAGATGCTTTTGCTAGATTGATAGTCTTATAGGCTAAAGGGAGAGTTACGTTTACAGGAACTGCCTCTTTGACAATCACTGCGCTACTTTTATCGGAGGTATCAAATTGAGATCCAACGACAACGTATCCAGATCGCGGAATTGTTTGTCCACTTAAGCTCAAGTACAAACCTGCCGCCTCTCGGACGCTTTTTTCTAAAGAATCGAGTTCGCTTAGCAGCAGAGCAGATTCATTTTTTAATTCATGGTTTTGATTTAATAACTCGAGAAAGCGGAAACGAGAAAGACTTTCATCATCCAGCTTGTCATTAAATCGACCTCCAAAAGTGACAAGATGCTCATTTTGAGCAATTTTGTGGTTTTCTTCAGGGACAGTGAGATGTAAATTGGTTAAATGTTCAACTTGATGACTAAAAGAGACGCGCGCCTCCTTGTCAGATGTCAAAGACTGTACTCCAAAAAACAGAACAGCCGCTGCAAAAATCAAAAGAAAAAAACCGCCAGGCAAACCTTTTTTCTGTTCTGCTCTCATTTAACCTCTAAAATGATTAGTAATTAAAGCATCTTTACCTGTTAAATGCAAGCGGAGACACCCCTATAATCGTCTCATATCAGAAAAGGGTTATTTTGTCCTAATTTTGCGTAAGTGACTTACCTTCAATAATTATCTTACCTTTTCCTGAAAAAATCCATTTTCCTTGAATAAAGATTTTTCTAAATTTAGCATCATCTACCCAATCCAACAGCTGCTCAATCACGACGCGTGTGAGAAAAATTTTTTCGTCCCTAGCCACTTTTTGTAGAAGATGGCGCTGTTCAATTCTTTCAAGTCCCCTTAAGAATAGGGTCCCATTTTCGACTCTTGCTCCTGCTACTCTCTTATCGAGGTATTCCTTTAATTCAGCTGCCCTTTCAGCGAGTACACATACGTTTTCACAAATATTCTTGCCAAAACTCTTATTGAGAATTGGGATCGTCTCCATCCGCATTCTGGAGCGCAAATAGATAGGATTTTGATTCGTGGGATCAAAAAAAGGTTTTAACTGTTTTGACTCGAGGTAGGGGACCAATTTGCTTTTAGGAATTTTTAATAAAGGGCGCCAAATTTCGATTTCTTCGAATTGAGAGATCGGAGTCATTCCTCCAATAAATGGGAGATGGGTCCCCTCAAAAATCCGCTTTAAAATGGTCTCAGCAAGATCATCTGCTTGATGGGCTAAAATCAGTGCTTGATACATTGTTTTTTTAAAAAGAGAGCGGAAAAAATGGAGCCGTGCATCTCTAGCCACCACCTCTTTTGCAACAGATGAAAGCCTGGTCGTAAAATAGGGCAAACCAAGGCCTTCGATCTCTTTTCGGATCAATTCTTCCTCCCTTGCACTTTCGTCTCTCCAGCCATGATCGACATGGGCAATATGAAGAGAGGAACATCCCGCATCCAAAAGAGAATAGAGAAGGGATTTTGAATCAGGCCCTCCAGAATACCCGAGAAGTAGGGGGCTTTTCTGATCCCAATTTACGTCTAGAAACTCTTTTACTCTTTTCATACGTATAAAGTATAACTGAAGTATGCCTATTTTGTGGCGATATTTACTTTCTGGCTTCCTACGCATTTTTACACTTTGCGTTTGCTCCTTTGTTGTGATTCTATTGGTTGCACGCTTTAAAGAAATTGCCCGGTTCGCAGCGCTGAGTAGCAATTTTGCTAAAACATGGCTTTTTGTAACCTTTCAAATTCCCCTGATATTGCCCTTGGCAATCCCCATTTCCGCATTCATTGCCTCTTTGCTTCTCTTTCAGAATATGAGCAAATCGCAGGAGCTCACAGCGCTTCGGGCATCAGGAGTTCGTCTTAGCACCATCATCGCTCCGATCCTCCTTTTATCCCTCCTTTTATCGATTTGTAATTTTGTGATTTGTGGAAATCTTGCTCCAAGCTGCCGCAGATCATCCAAAGAGCTGATCTATAACGAAACATCGACAAATCCTCTCCTTCTTCTCCAAAGACAAAATCTCGTAAGAATGAAAAAAAGTTTCATTCAAATGAAAGCAGATGATGTCAATTGTGCAAAAGATCTTTTCCTAATAACGCACAATCAAAGTAACAATCGCCTTTCATTGTTAAATGCGCGGAAATTTACGATCTCTCATTCAGAGTTAATAGGAAAAGATGTCGCTGGAATTACCCATTTGGAATCGGAAAATGGATATGATCCATTAATTTTAGAAAACCAATCTTGGATGTCGACAGATGCGTCGACCCTTTCATCGAAGATCAAGAAGAATCGACCAAACCTTGAAACCTCATCGCTTGAATTTCCCATGCTTCGACTCCATGACAAGAAAAAAGCAATGAACGAAATTTTGAGGAGAATTTCTCTTTCTATTGCAGTATTTAGTTTTTCAATCCTCGGATGTTATTACGGAATAGAACAAGGGAGAAATTTGTCAAAAAAAAATCTTATGATTGCCTCAAGTCTAAGCATTGCCTTTATGCTCTGTTATTTGCTAGGTAAAGAGGTGAAAAATCCAATTCTTGCCTTTTTAATCTTCTTTCTCCCTCACCCCATTTTTTGGGGAGCCTCCATTCAAAAAGGATTCAATCGATGAAAATCTGGAATCTTTATTTATTGAAGTCACTTGCTAAGACTTTTTTCTTCTTGTTTTTCTTGATCTTCATTCTCTACACAGTTGTAGATTTATCTATGAACGGGGTCCGGTTTTTTTCACATGGTAGTTTGAATTTTTTTGAAGTTGCAAAATACTACGTATTTACATTTTCCAATCTCCATGCATTCTTTTTCCCCCTCACTTTTCTTTTAGCGTTCCTGAAAGTCTTTCTCGATCTGACTCGACATAATGAACTGATCGCCCTTCAAATGGCAGGTTTATCGCAAAAAAAACTTCTCACTCCATTTTTCGTTTTTGCGACCCTCCTTGTTTTGGCCTCATATCTTCACCAGGAATTGCTTGCGCCCTCTACCCAAAGGGTCGCTTTAGCTTTCCGAACAAAACATGCAAAACACAAAAGGAAAAATAGTCCTCACCTTTACAACATCGCCCTACAGGACAAATCAGAACTCGTTTATCAAAGCTTTGAAAATGATCAGCTTTTTGACGTTTATTGGCTAAAAAACAATCAAGATTTCTGGTATATGAAGTATCTTAAGTTAAATCCAACGAAGGGGTTGTTTGTTGATCATTTCCAAAGAAAAACAACAGGCAAACTTGAAAAAACCGAAAGCTTTTCTGAAATTTCCTTTCCTCAAATTGCGATTGATCCAAATATCCGCCTCGAGAATTTTATCCCACTTGAAAGCCGCCCACTCTCCATGATGTTGAAGGGAAGCTTATTAAAAAACTCTGAACGGAAAAATATTCTCTGTTATCTACACTATACACTTGCAGCACCGTTGATATCTTTTTTGCTCTTATTTGCCATTTCCCCATTTGTCTTCCGTTTTTCTAGATCGAAAAATGGGTTTGTTATCATTGCTCTGTCACTGTTTGGATTCATCGCATTTAAAACAATCTTAGATGGAATGATGATTTTAGGAGAAAATCAAGTACTACCTAGCTATTTAGCTATCTGGGGACCAATATTGGTAAGCTTGAGCGTAGTCATACCCCGTTTTGTCAGAGCATAATAATCTGGTATGATATACAAATAAAATATGACGAAAAAAGAACCAGTTGCCTTTACTGAACTGAAGAATTTCTCAGCAAAAATTCAAACCCTACAATCTATTCTCCACCTTCTTCAATGGGATCAGGAAACATATATGCCTGAAGGTGCAATTCAATCACGAACTGATCAAATCTCTCTCCTTTCGTCGATGATACATGACCATAAGACGAGCAATCAATTTAAACACGAGCTTGAAAAAATGGTTTCTCTATCCACTTGGAAACCAAAGGTAAAAGGTCTATCGAAAGAGTCTCTTGCTATATTAAAAAATTGGACCCGTCAATACGTAAAAGAAAAAAAACTTCCCACAAGCTTTGTGAAAAGCTTTTCCGAACTGACCTGTGAGTCAAGCCAAATCTGGGCGACTGCTCGAAAAGAAAACAATTTTAAATTATTTGCCCCTTTTCTTCAGAAAATCATCACAATGAGCAGACAAAAAACCGAAATTTTAGGATTTGAGGACCACCCTTACGATGCACTTTTAGAAAGCTATGAACCTGCGATGACCACTCATCGGGTGGAAACCATTTTCTCTGGCCTTAAAAATAAGCTCATAAAGCTCTTGCGAAAAATCCAGAATGCAAAACCCATTGACAACCAATTTCTTTATGCAAAAGTTGATGAAGCAACACAAATCAATATTTGCAAAGCACTTTTAAAAAAACTACCCCTTGAGAAGGGGTACACAAGACTTGATATCTCAACGCATCCCTTCTCTATCGCGATGCATCCCCACGATAGCCGAATCACTACCCGCATTTTGCCTCATTCTTTTATGAGCAATATTTTTTCCATCCTTCATGAAGCAGGTCACTCTATGTATGAGCTTGGCCTTCCTGTCAAACATTGGGGAACACCGCTTTGTCAACCCTCTTCCCTCACTGTTCATGAAAGTCAATCCCGTTTTTGGGAAACCATCATCGGCAGGTCTCTCCCTTTTTGGCAAAACTTTTATCCAACCATTCAATCTACTCTCCCAAAACAACTCAAAAAAATACCCCTATCACTCTTCTATCGATCGATCAACACAGTTACACCATCCTTTATCCGAGTAGAGGCCGATGAAGTGAGCTATTGCTTACATATCATTCTCCGATTCGAAATTGAAAAGGAGCTGATCAAAGGGACCCTTCAAGTCGCTGACCTCCCCTATGCTTGGAATGCGAAGATGAAAGAACTCTTCGGAATCACACCCCCCACAGACACGCAAGGTTGCCTCCAAGATATCCACTGGTCACTTGGAGACTTTGGCTACTTTCCCACCTATGCCCTCGGAAATCTTCTCGCTGCCCAACTCTATACTGCTCTAAAAAAGCAATACCCAACGTGGGAAGAGAGGGTTGCTGAAGGTGATCTAGACTTTATCCGACTTTGGATGAGAGCAAATATTTATCAATGGGGCAAAATGTATGATTCTAATCAGTTTGCGAAAAGAATTACCGGACAGCCTCTTAACGAAGATGCCTATTTCAGCTATCTTAAAGAAAAATACAATGCAATTTATTCGATATGATAAGAATGGGCCAAGTTTCTTTTGACCCATTGAAACAAAATTAACGTTTAGAGAATTGGAAGCTCTTACGCGCTTTCTTATGACCGTATTTCTTACGTTCTTTTTTACGTGAATCGCGTGTTAAGAATCCGAGTTGTCCAAGTTCACTACGAAGGCTTTCATCTCCATCTAGAAGTGCTCGACTAATCCCCAATCGTGTTGCAATTGCTTGTGATTCAAGACCGCCACCTTTTACCCGAATAACGAGATCCACTTTATTGACATCACCAAACTTTTGTAAAGGATTCAAAATGACATCGCGTTGAAGTTGAAGAGGAAAATATTCTTCAAAACCGCGACCATTTACATCAATAATCCCAGTCCCTCTTCTTAAGCGCACTGAAGATACAGCCGTTTTTCTTCTACCAATTCCAATGTTTTCTTTTTCTTTCATTGTCCGAATCCTTAAATATTAACTGGGGTTGGGTTTTGCGCTTGCATAGTGTGTTCTGGCCCTACAAAGATGCGCAGTTTTCTAACTTGTTGACCACCTAAGCGAGTCTTCGGCATCATCCCTTCAACTGCTCTTTTCAAAATATATGCAGGATGTCGTGCTCTCATTGTAGCAAGAGGAACTTCTCTTTGTCCACCAACGAAACCAGTATAAGTCTTATAGATCTTGCGGGCTTCTTTCATACCAGTCACAGCGACCTTTTCAGCATTGATAATGACAACGCCATCTCCGCAGTCGACGTTTGGAGTGTAATCAGGACGGTGTTTCCCGCGCAATACTTTTGCAATTTCTGATGATAAACGGCCAAGATTTTTCCCCTCAGCGTCGAATAGAAACCATTTTCTAGAGCTAAGCGCTTGGGCCTTGGTTAATATAGTAGTCTTTTGCTTGTGATTCATAACACCTTTACATCTAAAACGAAAATAGAAGGATAAACCATTTCCCCTATTTTCCGAAAGACTTTATTTAATATGTGGAAACATGTATGGCATAAACTATAGAACAGCAAAGCTCTAGGCAGACAACAAATTTAATTTCCATTCCTATAGAATTTGTTCTCAAATTGATGTATA
>DAIDIM010000206.1 GCA_027459365.1 Chlamydiota bacterium | reverse complement strand
TTCACGATGATTCGCCTTTCTTCAGAACAAAGAGGCCTGCCTTTGGTGTCGAGCATAATTCACTTCCTTTGCGCGAAAACCATTCATTATACCACACGAAAATTTCATGTCAATCACGTCATTTGCACGGGACTATAGAAGCCGATCATTCTTTTGGAGAAAGAGAAAATTTTCCCATCAGATTTTCTTTATTGAAAGACCCCAATGGTGATGGCCTGTGTGAATGCATGAGTGTTGGATTGCCAATACGCGATATTATCATTGTCTCTTCAGATTTTTTTTCGCTCAGTAAACCCGCTCAGCAATTTGCTCTTTTGCATGAGTGTGGCCACTTGAAAAATGGAGATTGTCACACAAGAGGAGCAATCCTGACCATTTCTGCTATTGCAGCATCCATCTTGTTTCCCCCTCACCCTTTTTTAGCAATGTTAGGGATCACCCTTATTTTTCAGTCTTTCCTTGCAGCCATTCAAGAAAGGCGCGCAGATTCCTTTGCAATTGCTCATGCTTCTATAGACGAACTCAAAGGAGGAATTGAGATCTTAGAACAAACACGAGAAAATCGTAACCAATCTTGGCTCTCCTCTACATCTTTCTCTTCAAAATTCCATTTTATAACCAAAGCATTCAGATATTATGTTTTAGGAGGGCACCCTTTGGAGTCCTCAAGAATTGCAAAAATCCAAGATGAATTATACAGACGGGAAAAACTTTCCCTCCCAAATCACTTATACGCTTCTGTGTAAAACTATACCGGAAACAACGATCAAGTTTTTTATTCATAGGAATATTCCATTAGTTTGCGAAAATATTGCGATCCAGTCTTCTGATAACCCTGATTGAGATAAAAATCATGAGTTCCCTCGTTTTGCCTGCGGAAAGAGCTTGTAAGTTCGACCATCCAACATTTATGTTTCATTGCCCAATTTTCGGCAGCTTGTAGCAGACCCTTCCCAATCCCCTTGCCTCGCTGCGATTGATCAACCACTAGACTGACAACTTTCATGTGCTTCCCCTCTCGATGGAACGTTTGTGCCATATCTGATGCAATGTATCCAACAACAATGTCATTTGCTACTGCTACAAATAAAGAACGCTCATCAACTTGTAGATAAGAAAGGATATTTGCATGGAGAGTCGAAAGAGAAGTGGTATAACCTAGTTGTTCGGTCAGATTAGCAATTACAGACACATCATTTAGCACAGCCTCACGAATATAAAAACAACACATTTTTCCTCTTTATTTTCCAGCATCTATAATTCTATAATCAACACATATTTTACCCCAAATAACAGATCTAAAAGTATTCAGTGTCAATCCTACCCTCGATGAAGAAGAGCACTCCCCTTCTGAAGCAGCGAGACAATCATACATGTTGAATAAAAACACTTGCTGAGCATCTAATGAAAAACATGGCAAAGTTCTCAAAAAGTATTGGAATTATAGGTGGAGCAGGCCCAATGGCAAGTGCATTTCTCTATACTTCGATTTTGCATGTTTGCGGGCAAAAGTATAATGCAAATGATTATGCCGACTTCCCTGAGATTCTATTGGTCAGCTATCCATTTACTCGAGGCAATGAGAAAAAAATCCGCACCGAGATCACTGAATGTCTTGCAAAGCTCAAAAAAATCGGGGCTTCGCTATTTTGTGTTGCTTCTCACTCTTTTCACAGCTTCTTACCCTCGACGCTTCCAACTGGCTTTGTGAGCTTAGTTTCAGAAACATTGAGAGAAGCGAAGCGCCTCAAAATTTCCACAGCGCTAGTTTTAGCGTCAGAAACAACAATTCGCTCATCGCTCTATGAGCAACCAGGAATAATCTGTGTATATCCTCCCGCATCCGATCAGCTTCTTGTAAACCAGCTTATTCGCGAAGTCGCTGGAGGAGAAGTCAACAAAACCCAATCAAAAAAACTCATAAGTATGATCTCCCGCTTGAGAAAAACTCTATCTTTTGATGGTGTCCTGATAGCCTGCACCGAGCTTCCGTTAATTCACGCTCAATTCCCTATTGCTTTACATGCACTGCCAATGGTCGATGCAATCCAGATTCTATCTGGGGTTTTGGTAGAAAAGTCATTGAAAAATTTAAAATGATCGAATTTTAAGCTCTCTATTCACGAAAGAAAGAGGCGCTGGACGAGCGATAATAGGCCCTTTGCTTTTTTGCTGTAAATAAGCTCCCCGGAGAGCAGTAAATGAGTTCGAAGTCGTTTCTCTATGAGCCTGAACTTGAGCAAAGTAGGAACTTTCCGAGGGTTTATCTGCAAAGGCAGCGAGTTGATTCACAGAAGTTCCTTGCTCCACTGCTCGCATGTAGATGCTTTGCGCCGCGCTCTTTTTCCGATAGCTTGCCGCGCAATTCTTTTCTTGGTTCACTGACGCGCGGTTGGCATCTAAGTAGAGCTCTTCATACTTCTTGGGAGTATTTTTTGCTGGCACAGCCATAATTATTCCTCTTTAATTCAATTATCCTTGAAGAAGATTTTCCAAAGAAGCGCAAACTTTTTTTGCATAGTCGATATCTTTGAAAGAGACCCAATTTGTAGGAACAAAGGTGCCTTCCTCAATAAATCTTTCATACACCGCTTCTGCGGCTTCTTTCGCCGGAAAACATGCAAACTTTTGAAAATTAGATGCGATCATCTTTGACTCGTAATAGACCTCTGGCAAAAGCACACAACCTACAGTATTTCCATTCATCGAAATGGGTTGATCGAAGTGGACTTGTAAAGCATGAGGATGATTCAAGATAGATGGCTCCATTACATGACCTTGCATCGTTCCTCCAGTTTCTATTGCCAAAGGTTTATGAGTCCATTCAACAGAACGTGTAAGTCCAATAAAAATGTTCCCTTTCTCCGAAGTAAACGGTAATCCAGTTGACAGACGAATTGAACCTTCAGCGCCCACATCAATGTAGCCTTGAGCCTTAATGCGACAAAATTCTTGGAGATTTGTTTCGTAAAAGTAATAACTTTCTTGTAGCGTATCGGGCCCAAGCGTTACTGAATCGCTACTTGTGGGCTTTGGTTTAAGTTTAAGCACATACATATCAGTGCAATGACTATTCTTGCCACAACTATTGTAATCAATTCCTCCCCATCCAGCATTGATTTCGTGGCTTGGACTTCTAACGCTAAAGTACCCTTTAGCTTGCATTTTAGAAAGAGAATATCCAGTCCGATTGCGAGGCCGCAAAGAGCCATCATAAACAACACTGGCATCATGGGGCAAAGATTGCGGACGACGTATGTTTGTATACAGGCCATCTTGAACAATCGAACGCACTTCCAAAAGAGCCGAATGATTGCGATATTTCTCTGCGGTCAAAATTTCGTTATAGGCAGCTTTAAGAAATTCTAAACGCATCTCTTCACGAGTAGCAGATTCGATCGCAGAAACGAGTTCTTGAATTGCAATTTTCTTTGATTCGACAAAAATATTTGCTTGTCTTATATGGTTCGGATTGTCTGACGGCATCCGTGAGTCTTGCTCTTTTTCGACTATCTCTTTAGCAGCATTATGAATTTGATCAATATATTGTCGAACCAATTGTACCGAATTTTCATTTTTCGCGATTTCCTTCGCCACATCAACGGGAGCTTTAGAACCTTCAAAACAAGAAACTTTCCAAACAGTTTTCGATGACGTTTTTCCTGGAATATCGGCGAAGGCTCTTTCTGGAAGATGGCTAGTTTGCAATGCTTGTTGCAGCCGAGCGCTATACGTATCGACAGCAGATACAGCAGAACGAGTTGCCTGTGCTACAGGTTTTGCAACTTTTGGAGCGCAAGAAGATACAGCACGCGCAAATGCAAGCTCTGTTACATTTTGACTCAGCGCCTTTGTCCCTGCAAGTCGTTCTTCTTTAGTGGGTTCCAACTGCGGACAAGATCCATCCCCTAAACTTTGAAAACTTAGAAACGGGCCTTGAGCGATGTGCGTCGTCAGGGATGCAACGAGCTGAACCGTAGTGTCAATCGGATGTCTAATCATTTCCCGAGTCCCTGGAAGGGTCATCCCTTCTTTCACACCACTTAAGATTGCGCTTGCCTGCTCACTCCAAGTAGGATTTGTTCCATTGTCTTTCTGTCTCAAAGAAAGAGGAGCTAAACGCGTGATCACAGGCCCATCGCTTTCTTTTGGTAAACAGTCGCGAAGAGCTGTAAGTGAGCTCGAAGTAGCATCTCTATGAGCTTTACTTTGAGCAAAGTAAGAACTTCTCGACGGTCCATCGGCAGCAAGTTGACTCACAGAAGGTCCTTGTTCCACTGCTCGCATGTAGATGCTTTGCGCAGTATTTTTTTGATCTGATAATCTTGTTTGCAATTCTTTTTCTTGGTTCACTACCGTGCGCCAGGCGTCTAAGTAGAGTTCTTCTCGTTTCTTAGTATTTTTTACTGTCACAGCCATGGTTTTCCTCTCTTTAATATAGCGATTGATTTAATTTGGTGTGATTCCACACTCAGATAAAAATTTTCTTATGCTTTTGACGCATCCTTTGTCGATTTCTTTTCTGTGATGAGGCATATGAAAGGTATGAACCTGGTCGTTAATTTTAACGCTTACTACAGATCCACCCTTTCCTACGATTTCTCCGCCAAGTGATTTAAAGAGAGATTCGACATCAGACCATCTCAGCGAAGTGGGAGGCTCGGGGCGAAAAACTTCCTGCATAGTTGTCCGTTGTTTTTTGTTCAGCATGTCTATCGAGAATGCAGGAGGAGGAGCATTCGATATGGGAGCAATAACACGGTGAATGGTCTCTTTTTCTGTTGTCAATCTTAAGGGGCGCTCAGGCCCGAGCGCGGCAAGTTGTTTGTGTTGGGCATGCGCTATTCCTTGTGATAGCTTGTGAAAAAGGGCAGTTTCAACAACAATTTGAGAAAAAGATTCGACTCTTTCTAGAAAATTCAGTTTTGGATGAGAAAGGTTTGGCGCATCTGTCGTGGCAAGGATTGGTTTTTTACCTCTGCGGAGATCGAGATTGTGTTCGCTTTCCAAAAAAGCGCGAGGAACGAGAGCTCCACTAACGCTGATTTTTTGTAAGGCCCCTATCTCTACAATCGTAGACACATGTTGCAGGGGATCTCGCGCAATTTCTTGCAGAGTTTCCCCACATAAACCTCTGAAAGCGCCTCTTCCTACGGCTTGTAAAACACTTGTTGCAG
>DAIDIM010000199.1 GCA_027459365.1 Chlamydiota bacterium | reverse complement strand
AATACCTGGCTTTTTACAGGACTTGGCTCTCGGGGCATGTTATATCACGCAATGCTTGGACGAGAACTTTTTGATTTGATGTAACAAATCGTCAAATCGGAAATTTCAACACCAATTTCAGCTAAACGTTTTTGGTGATTTTGGATTGTTTCACTGCGCATTTTATTGAAGGCATCTCCAAGAATTTGAAGCTCTTCCTCTATTGATCCATTCGGTCCAAAAGCGGCATCGATTTTAAATACAGTTTTCTCTGCTTGTCCAATGAAATCGCAGAGTTTTTTTCGAACGATCTCTTTTTCCGCATTGAGTTCATTTAAAAGACCTTGCGCTTTCTCAAATAATTGAAGCTCTTGGGGTGGTAGTACATTGAGTGCTTGAAGATCTGTCAGCGCATATTCTGCAAGAATATCGGCAAGTTCAAGAGAAGCAGTTTCGTGATGAAATGTCTCTACCCATTCAACAAGAGGGGGGATCTGATATTTTTGTCCAGCACTAGTTGCACTTGCGAGTGCAAGTTCCATTGTTGCTTCTTTGGTAAAGGCAAACAATTCCTTAAAGGAACGAGTATTTGCAAAATTGCGGAATGCATCTTGAAACTCAGCAGGAGTTAGGATTTGATAGACAAAGAGATTTTTCCAACCATGTTGATTGACAAGGTCTGTTATTGGGAGATGTGTCGCATTTTTGCGGATTTTTTCAAGTTTTTCAGGGCAATCATAGTCGATTAGATTCCCAGCATACCATAGAGCAGCTGCCGATAATGTCAAAAATGGCGTTGAGGCTGCCCATTGGAGAAAGGTCGTTGGAATTCCGCTACCAGATAATATTCTGGCGCAAAGAGCTGTATGCACTGCAAAACTTGTCAGGACGATCTGATCAATTTTTGTTTTAGTCACCTCAAAATTCCAATCAAACACTAAAGAATAAGTTAGATCTTTCACACGTCCAGCAAGCGATGTGATTTTGTCGATCACATAGTTTGTGCTCGACCGAATTTTTTCAATTGCATTGTGGCTTGTTGATTGAATGCTTTCAATTGCATGATTAAATGCATTTTTAATCCGTTCAATGATTCCACCATTAGCAGGTGGTGGTGTTGCACCCGCTGCAGCTTCAGTCAGCATTTCAAAAGGCTCAATGTTCGAGATTTGTGTCGGTGTCGATGTTTTCGAAATAGTGTTCATAAAATTCCTTTTCTCGTTAAAATTGTAAATAGGTTATCAATTTTAATCATTGGATGCAAGAAAATGAACGGGACATTTCTATTTTTAGGAACAGGGGGATCTGCTGGCGTTCCGGTGATTGGTTGCTCTTGTGCTGTTTGTCGTTCTACCTCTTCTTACAACCATCGTTTACGCCCATCAGGACTTTTAAAAATAGATGGGAAAACACTCTTAATCGATGTTGGGCCCGATTTTCGTACTCAGGCCTTAAAATATGGAATCGATCATCTCGATGGTTTGATATTAACACACACCCACTATGACCATATTGCAGGAATTGACGATTTGAGAACCTTTTATCTTAAGACCCGAAAAAAGCTCCCCTGTCTATTATCTAGGATGAGTCTAGACGATCTTGAAAAACGATATTATTACCTCTTTCATCCCATTGGAACTGTTCCCACCCTCAGTGCGCAATTGGAGATCCATTTATTGCCTCACGCTCAAGGTGAGGGGGAATTCCTAGGGATTAAGATTGGATATATTACCTATAAACAGGGGGGATGCCAAGTCAATGGCTTTCGGTTTGGCAATTTTGCATATATTACTGATATTCGAGAATTTGAAAACTCGATTTTTGAATCATTAGTTGGTGTTAAGACATTGGTTATCAGTGCTTTACGAGAAGAAAGTTCACCTCTTCATTTGTCTCTTCAAGAAGCGATCGATTTTGTAAAAAAAGTTGGCGCAAGACGTACCTGGATTACCCATATTTCGCATAGCCTTGATCATGAGTCGACAAATAGAAAGCTTCCTAAGTCGATCCAATTAGGATATGATGGATTAGAATTGGAATTCCAAATATGAAAACAACAACGGCGCCTGGGCGCTTAGATGAACTAGAGACAAATCAGCGCACAGCACTATTAGTCGGCACTTATGCTGCAGGCGATAAGCAACAGGGCTCTGATCAGCTAGATGAATTAGAAAGCCTATGCGAGACTTACGGTTTAAAAGCCGCTTTTAAGATGCTTTGTCCATTGCGCGAGATCGACGCTGGAACATTTTTAGGTTCTGGTAAAATCCAAGAAATTAAGGAGACCGCACAGGAGTACGGCTGCGATGTTGTGATTTTCGATGATCTCATTTCTCCTCAGCAGCAGAGAAATATTGAGAAGTTGGTTGAAAAATCTGTCATCGATCGAACTGAGCTAATCTTAGCCGTTTTTGCACAAAGAGCGCACACAAAAGAGGCAAAACTTCAGATTGAGCTTGCTAGCATTCGTTATCAACTTCCCCGTTTGCGTCGCCTTTGGACCCACTTGTCGCGCCAAAGATCGGGTGGCGCGGGTGGTGGCTTTGTTAAGGGCGAAGGGGAAAAGCAAATTGAGATCGATAAGAGAATCTTAAAAGATCAAATTACGAAACTCAAAAATGAGCTTGAAGAGGTCAAAAAACATCGTCAAACGCAACGTCGCCTGCGCGAGCGTAGCGCGATTCCAACTTTTGCGATCATCGGCTATACAAATGTCGGAAAATCGACACTTTTAAAAGCGCTGACCGATGCCGACGTTCTTGTTGAAGATAAGCTCTTTGCAACGCTAGATACGACGACACGTAAGTTTACTCTGCCGAATCATCAACAAATTCTTTTAATCGATACAGTAGGATTCATTCGTAAAATTCCGACCCCGCTCATTGCTGCATTTCGAAGCACACTCGAGGAGGCGCTATCTGCAGACATTCTTCTCCATATGATTGATGTCAGTAGTTCCAATGTCGAAGTACAAATTGAAGCGACGATGGATGTTTTAAAAGAGTTAGAAGTGAAGAATCGTCCCATGATTACCGTTTTGAATAAAGTAGATCTTTGCCAGAACCGATTGATGGTCGATCGGGTCCGTTTTAAATATCCGAAAACAGTCGAAATTTCTGCATTGAATAAAACCGGGTTTGATCGATTGCTCGAGTTGATGATTCAAGAAATTTCCAATCTTCGCAAAACAGTTCACTTACGAGTTCCGCAAAGCGAATATTCGCTATTAAGCTCAGTGATTCGAGAAAGTAAGATTATCTCATGCGTTTATGTAGAAAACGATATCTTGCTAGAAATCGAAATCCCGCGCCAATTAGAGAAAAGAATAGCCCCTTTTATTGTAGCTTCAGATGAAAATCAAGTTGATGCCCAATGATGAGCGTCCAAGAGAAAGGCTTGCCCGCCTTGGAACGGATGCGTTATCGACAATTGAAATTCTCGCCATCCTTTTAGGGTCAGGAACCCAGAATCGGTCTGTAATGGAATTGGCGCAGGATCTTCTTGCCCATTTTAAAACGGTACGCGCTCTTTCGGGCGCCTCCATTCAAGAGCTGAAACAGGTGAAAGGAATTGGGGCTGCAAAAGCAATTCAGCTCCATGCAGCCTTTGCTTTGGCTACTCGCAAAGAAGAGACAACCGTCGAAATACTCGATACGCCAGATAAGATTTATGCATTGATTCGCAATGCCCTTGAAAGTCAACAGACAGAAATTCTCCTCGTTCTTTTGCGCGATATCAGAATGCAATGCATTCATCGAGAAGTGGTTGCGAAAGGGACCTTAACAGAGCTTGTTTTACATCCACGAGAAATTTTGGTTCTTCCGACAAATGAGTACCTGTAGCCGGGGAAAACGTTAAGTCCGTAGATTTTTATAAAGAGGGAATTGCAAAACTAACAAGAAAGAGGGATTTTTCGGGACTCATGTAGCAAGCGCTATTTGGGCGCCGAAAAATCCTTCTTTCCTGTTAGCTTTG
>DAIDIM010000179.1 GCA_027459365.1 Chlamydiota bacterium | reverse complement strand
GGCGTTCGTGCTTTTATTATTTTTTTGCTCGTCAATAGGGTCGTTGCAGCTATTGACTCGCAAAAAAATAATAAAATCATCAAACGCCTCCCTCGGATCTGCCTATCAAAAAACGTACAAAGTCGAGATAAGGCTAATTATATTCAGTTCTCTTCTTATCGTCAATTTAAAAAAGTTTACTACTGCAATTCCCATGAAAAAGGATTTTTTGAGGAAGAATGGAATGTAAAAGACATGCGCAATTTTGAAAGACAGCCCCTCAAGCCCGAATAAAGATTTACAACACGCACTCTATGCTTTATACTGGCCTCTTATGTTTGCGTACGATAGAAAACGAATTCGGAACTTTAGCATTATTGCGCATATCGATCATGGTAAGTCGACGCTGGCCGATCGTCTGTTGGAACTAACCCATACTGTTGAGGCAAGAGAAATGCAGGAACAGTTCCTTGATAATATGGAACTGGAAAGAGAACGTGGGATCACGATTAAGGCCCGCCCTGTTACGATGCATTATCAGGCAAAAGATGGAGAGATTTATCAAATTAATTTGATCGACACTCCAGGCCATGTAGACTTTTCCTATGAGGTTTCAAGATCATTATCGGCGTGTGAAGGGGCGCTGCTTGTTGTTGATGCGGTTCAAGGAGTGCAAGCGCAAACGCTTGCAAACGTCTATTTGGCAATTGATCGCAATCTGGAAATCCTTCCCGTGATCAATAAGGTCGATCTACCATCAGCTGATCCAGAGTCGGTAAAGAAGCAAATCGAAGATGTCATTGGTTTAGATACTTCGAATGCAGTTCAAATTTCAGCAAAAACTGGATTGAATGTTGATCAAGTTTTAGAAAAGATTTTAACAGAAATTCCATGTCCTAAAGAGCCAATCGATTCTTCACTACGAGCCCTTGTTTTTGATTCTCACTATGACCCCTATCGCGGTGTGCTTGTGTACATTCGCGTCGTGAGTGGAGAAATTAGCAAAAAGTCATTGATTCGCTTTATGGCAACAGGAAAACACTTTGAAGTGAACGATGTAGGAATTTTTACACCTAATGAAAAACCAACAGAAATATTAAGACCTGGAGAAGTTGGCTACTTTGTTGCAAATATCAAAAATACTGCAGATGTGAAAATTGGTGATACGGTTACAATGCATAAATTTCCAGCAGCAAATCCTTTGCCTGGATTTAAAATCATCTCACCTGTTGTTTTTGCAGGTATTTATCCCGTAGATTCATCCGATTTCGAACAGGTGCGCGATGCTTTGGCAAAATTGCAACTCAATGATTCTGCGCTCCATGTCGAACAAGAAAGCAGCTTGGCTTTAGGTTTTGGTTTTCGCTGCGGCTTTCTAGGGTTGCTCCATTTGGAAATTGTATTTGAACGATTGAGTAGAGAATTCAATCTCGATATTATTACCACTGCACCAAGTGTGATTTATCGATTTATGCTCAATGATGGAACCATCTTGAATATCGATAATCCGGCACGTTATCCCGATCCTTCATTCATTGAATATGTAGAGGAGCCTTGGGTGAAAGTCCATATTATCACACCATCCGAGTTTCTTGGCGGAATTATGAGCCTTTGCACTGAAAAACGAGGCTCTCTGACAAAGACTGAGACCATGAGCGCATCCCGTCTTTTGCTTACCTATAGTTTGCCAATGAATGAAATCATCACCGATTTCAATGACAAGCTCAAATCCATTACTCGCGGTTATGGATCTTTTGACTATGAAAATGATGAATACAAGAAAAGTGATATTATTAAGCTTGAAATCCGCGTAAATGAAGAGCCTGTAGATGCTTTTTCTTGTCTTGTTCATAGAAGTAAGGCCGAAGCGAAAGGGAGAGCTATCTGCGCGAAATTAAAAGAGGTGATCCCGCAACAACTCTTTAAGGTCCCAATTCAAGGAGCCATCGGCGGTAAAATTGTTGCAAGAGAAACAATTAGCGCACTTACAAAAAATGTCACTGCTAAATGCTATGGCGGTGATATTACTCGTAAGCGAAAACTTTGGGAAAAGCAAAAAGAGGGAAAAAAGAAGATGAAAGAAATTGGCAAAGTCAATATCCCTCAGAGCGCCTTCATGGAAGTGCTGAAAGCAGAATAATTTTATGCGTTATAGCTACTTGAGCTGACAGATCCACCGGTTCCTGTCCAATTTGTATGGAAGAACTTACCTCGTGGTTTGTCAATCCGCTCATAAGTATGCGCGCCAAAATAATCGCGCTGTGCTTGGAGTAAATTCGCAGGAAGATTTGCGCTACGATATCCATCAAAGAAGGCAAGAGCTGTCGAAAAACAGGGCATTGGAATTCCCATTGTAAACCCTTCTGCGACAACTTTTCTCCAATCGTTTAGGGCCCCCTTTACCTCATTGACAAAGAAAGGATCGACGAGAAGGCTTTTTAAACTTGGATTTTTCTCATATGCTTCTTTGATTTTTCCTAAAAACTTGCTCCGGATAATACAACCGCCTCTCCACATCAGAGCAATCGATCCAAAGTTTAGATTCCATTTATGCTCCTCTGATGCTTGTCGCATGAGCATGAATCCTTGCGCGTAACTGATCAGCTTGGATGCGTAGAGGGCATTGGCAACAGACTTTGCAAATTGCGCTTTAGGAGTTGCAGTCGTTTTAACCGGTATATCATAGAACTTACTTGCAGACACTCTCTCCTCTTTTAAAGCAGATAAACAGCGGGCAAAGACCGCTTCTCCAATCAAAGTCAGAGGCATTCCACGATCCAACGCGTCGATTCCGGTCCATTTGCCAGTCCCCTTTTGGCCAGCAACATCGAGAATTTTACTTAGCAGAGGCTCTCCATCACTATCCATTTTGGTAAAGATACCAGCTGTAATTTCAATCAAATAACTATCTAAAGGTCCCTTATTCCACTCTTTAAATGTGGATGCCAATTCTGGAAATGTAAATTGGGCTCCCTTGGATAATAAATCGTATGCTTCACAGATCAGTTGCATATCGCCATATTCAATGCCGTTATGAACCATTTTTACATAATGGCCCGCTCCCCCATTTCCAACCCAATCGCAACAAGGCTCTCCGTCGTCTGATTTTGCAGCAATGTCTTGGAAAATCTTTTTTACGTGTGGCCAAGCATCTGGATTTCCACCTGGCATAATCGAAGGGCCATGGCGCGCCCCCTCTTCTCCACCAGAAATACCGGTTCCAACAAATAAAATTCCTTTATCCTTTAATTCTTGATATCTCCGTTCAGAATCTGGAAAATGGCTATTTCCACCATCGATGATAATATCGCCTTTCGTTAGAAAGGGAAGCAACTCTTCAATGAGTTCATCGACCGGATCTCCTGCTTTGACCATCAGCATGACACGTCTTGGTTTTTTCAAACTTTTGACAAAATCGGCAAGCTCATGAAACCCAGAAATGGATTTTCCAAGTGCCGGGCCTTGAAGAAATTCATCTGTTTTTGACGCTGTCCGATTATACACAGATACTGCGTATTTATGATCTGCCATGTTCAGCACTAAATTCTGACCCATCACAGCAAGCCCAATTAACCCAATATCAGATTGCATTTTCCCTCACTTTGATTCTTTTCTTGGAATACGCGCTTCAAAAACTTGAGATGCATTTTCCACTAAAAAAGATGCTAAATCTTCATCTCCTTCGAAATTCATCGCAACATTCATTTTTCCATCTTTACATGGAGCAGTACAAGTAATCAAAACATAACATGGATACTGATCTTTTAAGACCATTTTTACCCGAGACATTGGATCATTTTCATCACTGATTTCTACCGTCCGTTTACTCATTTAACCTCGGGAAATATTCGAATAATTCTGTACGAATAAATGACAGAAAATGAATTTCAAAGCAACCACAAAGTTTGCAAAAACCTCTGTTTCCCAATTGAATAAATTTTCAAAAAAGGATGAATAAAATTGGATTATAACCCACTATTTCGAGTAAAATAGGGATTTCCTAGGAGGACATATGTTCAAAAGAATTCTTCTTTTTTTAGGTCTCAATTTCCTTGTCATTACCATGGTGACGCTGATTCTAAATATTTTTGGAGTACAGCCTTATTTAAATGCGTATGGTCTTGATTATCAATCATTAATGATTTTCTGTCTTGTTTGGGGTATGGTTGGATCTATCGTCTCATTATGCCTCTCCAGAGTCATGGCAAAATGGATGCTTGGTGTATCGGTCATTGATCCTCATACCAATGATCCTCGGTTAAAAGAACTTTTATATACCGTACAGACGCTATCAAAAAAGGCGGGGATCCCAATGCCTCAGGTGGGAATTTATCGTTCAAATGAGGTCAACGCGTTTGCAACAGGTCCGACCAAAAATCGGTCGTTAGTAGCTGTTTCTTCTGGTTTATTGAATCGGATGAATCAACAAGAATTAGAGGGAGTTTTAGGCCATGAACTTGCCCACATTGCCAATGGAGATATGGTCACAATGACCCTTCTTCAAGGCGTCATCAATGCCTTTGTCATGTTCTTAGCGCGAATTCTTGCTTCACTGCTCTCAGGAATGGGGAAGAACAAGAACAGCTCTCAAAACGGCAATTATGGAAGTTTTATCCTCTTTACCTATCTTTTTGAGGCAATTTTCATGACTCTCGGATTTATGGTCATTGCAGCCTATTCTCGCTATCGTGAGTTTAAGGCAGATAAAGGCGGATCGAGAATCACTGGTAAAGCTGCGATGATTTCGGCACTCGAGAGCTTAAAGTCGCTAAAGCACCACGAAGATGTCAAGCAAAGTGAAGCGATCGCCGCCTTTAAGATTTCTGGTTCTAAGAAGAAAGGGATTCGTTCCCTTTTTTCCACCCATCCGCCTCTTGAAGAGCGTATCGAAAGGCTTCAAAGAGAATGACTGTCGTTGTCGGAATGTCGGGAGGAGTCGACTCCTCCCTTTCTGCCGCTCTCCTCAAAGAACAAGGCTATCAAGTTATCGGTCTTTTCATGAAAAACTGGGAAGAGACAGATTCCCATGGCGTCTGCATGGCCTCTCGCGAATATGAAGATGTTGTCAAAACCTGTGATTTGCTCCAGATCCCCTGTTTTAGCGTCAATTTTGTCGAAGAGTACCGAGACAGGGTCTTTGCCTCTTTTCTTGAAAATTTGCGCCTTGGAAACACACCAAACCCCGATATCCTCTGCAATCGAGAAATAAAGTTCGATGTTTTCCTAAAAAAGGCGATGGATTTAGGTGCAGATTTTCTCGCAACAGGCCACTATGCGCGTCTAGATGATGAAAAACGCCTTTTGAAAGGAGTTGATCCAAATAAAGACCAAACCTATTTTCTTCATGCAGTCAAAGATTTTCAAAAAGTCCTTTTTCCAATCGGCCACCTATCGAAAAAACAGGTGCGCGAACAAGCCCTGAAGTATCGCCTGCCTACAGCTGAAAAAAAGGATAGTACGGGGATTTGTTTTATTGGGAAAAGGGATTTTAAACCCTTTGTTTCTCAATACATTGGCTATGATGCAGGCGATTTTCAAAAACTCAATGGCGAAGTAGTCGGCCGTCATGATGGAGCTGCCTATTATACAATTGGGCAGAGAAAAGGACTTGGGCTAGGTGGTGAAGGAGAGCCTTGGTTTGTTATTGGTAAAGACATTGTTCGAAATATTGTCTATGTCGAGAGGGGAGAAAATCATCCTGCCCTGTATCACAATTGTTTAACTGCATCAGAATTTACATGGATTGGAAATGCACCGCCAATGCCTTTTCGATGTAAGGCAAAAATCAGATATCGTCAAGTAGAACAGGATTGCGTAATCGATCAGTCAAAAGTCCTCTTTGATGTTCCCCAACGGGCGATTACTCCCGGGCAGGCCATCGTCTTTTACAGCGGTGATTTTTGTCTCGGTGGCGCAACGATTATGCATAAATGATTTGAAATACCATTCCCCAATCTCCATTTTTTTTCAAATCCATTATTTGTTCCCTCGCAGTAAGATTTGAGATTTTGTTTATGAGTGTAATATCTGGATCTTCTTTCATAAAATAGATATGCTTGCAGATCACCTCATCTCTGAGTTGTCGATGTTCAATTAGATTCGCAATGTATAATCGTTGATCGGGAAACTTTTGTGAAAGAGTACGCAAAGCACCATCGCGACTTGGCTGTTTCATAGTATAAATAATAGCTAAAGCTTTTGAGTAGGGGGGATTTGCGTCCATTAAATATGTTTCTTTAGCAACATCAGTCATAGATGTTAAGGCCATCTTACTGAAAATAGTAGTCAGTTCAGGCTCTTTTTTGTTAAAAGAAATATTCTCAGTTAGACATGTCATTTGTGCTACAAATATATCTGTGACATTATCTTTTTTAGAAACAGGAACATGATCAAATCGACGCGGTTGTGTCTCAGCTTGGATTCTCTTTTGGAAAAGATTTACAAGTTCAGGTTCTTTTTTGTAAAAAGGGTCATTAAAAAGGGGAATTCTTAGACACATCACTCATCTTTTTTTGAGCCATAGATGATAGATTAAATGTTGAATAAAGCTCAATATATGAATTGATTATGAATTGATTTCTCAGCAGTTCCTTGCAACACATTTGTCTTGATCAGATTTCATTCAAGCTATGGGGCTCTTACGTCACCAAGCTGCAAGGCTCTTTGCTCCTCTTCCTCACGCTGCAAGGATCTTACCTTGAAAATAACAAGATCAACTATGTTCCTAAAGTGGCAACTAAGACAGGAATCACCCATGCGCCCGGTATTCCATACGTCATTACGATTGATACAATAGCCCGGCCAAGAAAAGAATATTATATCGGAAGTTCCGTGTTTTCGAATAAGAACTTTCATGCCATAATATACTGATTGTCAATGATTTGATTTGATTTTTCTGCGATTTTTCCTGGTGACCACACGCACGTTTGATTTGGGTAAAATTTTGGGAAGCTCTATTCCTAGGGCTTCGAGCATCTTCTTGTTTTGCTCACGGGGTTCTGGAAT
>DAIDIM010000178.1 GCA_027459365.1 Chlamydiota bacterium | reverse complement strand
GCATCTCCGGAGAGGGCGTTCGTCCTTTTGTTATTTTTTTGCTCGCCAATAGGGTCGTTGCAGCTATTGACTCGCAAAAAAATAATAAAATCATCGAACGCCTCCATCGGATCTGCCCACCAAAAAATGTACAAAGTCGAGCTTAAGATCCTAATTGCAAAACTTAAAGGAAAACGAAATGGATTATATTTCCTCTTTTCAGTACCATCAAGCGCATGAAGCCAAAAAAGCGTCAAAAACTGTGTCATAATTGCGAAGGTGAGATCGATTTGGATGTCATTGTTTGTCCATGTTGTGCTGCAGATTTGCGCGAAGAAAAGCCTGAGCAAAAATACTCTTCATCTTACGTTACGCAAAGAAAGGAACAGCCCGTTCAATCTCTGTATCCAAGTCAAGAAGAGCCAGCTACGGCAATGCAATCTGAGGAAAAATCTGTGAATCCTATATTCCCAATTGTTTTCTTTACCATTGGTGTTCAGCTTTGTGTTTTTAGCTTTCTTATGCTCCTATTTTCTCATGATGGAGAGGTGATTTTAAAATGGGATGCTAGATTCTGGTTTTTTTATCTATTTGCCTCTGTCCCTTTTTTAGTATTGGGTGGCAAATATCTAACTAAAATGAATTAAATTTTTTGAACGACGAGTTTATAGGTATAATCTCCACGGCCTTTGGTCTTTTGTTTTTTTTGGGATAGACGGGGGGAGAAATGGAGGTCAACGTGGATGATTCGATAGATTTCTCCCTTAGGACTTAATTTTTCACCTGTTTTATGACAGTATAAAGTAAAAGAGCGTTGGATGTTTTTGGGAGGGTGTCCCGGAAGGGAAATCTTCATTGAGGGAAGTGGCATCTGGCCTGTTGTTTGATGAATGCTTGGAAGCTTTTCCCAGGGGATCTCGTGATTGAGAAGTTTTTCTTTCACTTCAGAAAAAGTCCATTCAGCAAGTCTTTCCCCTTCCATCTCTTCAAGTAAACGCATTTCCCTTCTATATCCGAGAATGGGTTGATGCATGATGGGTACTAAACAGAGAGTGACTAAGAGAATAGAGATGAGTATCTCAAGAAGGAGAAAGGGTTTTTTAGTAAATTTGGATTGGGTTGAAATCGAGGAAATCGCAAGAGGTAAGGAAGTAGCGAACTCCATTTTTTTCACTAAAGCGGAGCTGATTCGGATAAAGATTGTGAAGATGCCCAAAAACGCAAGTCTGAACATTATATTTTTCCAAAATTTGAGAGGCACGGGAAGACTCCATTTTTGCTCCAATTGGAGGATAATGGGTCATCGCGATCCGTATTTTAGCCTCTTTATTTAAGTGCATCAAGCTATTATTCAATCTCTCGAGCTCGCGATTGAAAATTTTTTCGGAAAATTCTTCTTGGATGATCTCTTCAGGATCTTTCATTTTGGGGTTTTCTTGGAATTCGACGTATTCCCCAAAGGAATATTCTGGCGTATCCCAAAGTCGAGCTCCACCGATAGAAACATCTTTCCAGTGAAATGCATTGTTTTGGATGATGTGAATGGAGGGAGGGAGAACTTCAGTGATTTTTTTTAAAGATCCCCACCAATAATCATGGTTCCCTTTAATCATCACTTTTGTTCCTGGAAGGGCATCGATCCATCTTAAATCGGGAACCACCTCTTCAATGCGCATTGCCCAGGAAATATCTCCTGGAATGAGAACTAAGTCGTCAGGATGGATTTTTGATTTCCAATTTTGGGCAATCTGCTCGAAGTGACCCTCCCAACGAGGGCCAAACACGCTCATGCTCTTATTCGCGACGCCGAAGCTTAAATGCAGATCACCTATCGCAAAGATGCGCATTATTTCATTCTTGCAGCAAGTCTTGCTTTTGTCCTTGCAGCTTTATTCGCTTTGAATACACCTTTTTTCACCCCTTTATCCATCAGGCTATAGAGTGCGCTGAGCTTCTCTTTTGCTTGCTCTGCAGTATCTTTATTAGATAAAGATGCAGTGACAGAACGGATTACGGTGAGCACTTCAGATTTGTGCGAACGATTTTGGCGCCGTCTTTTCTCGTTTTGGAGATCTCTTTTAAGAGCGGAGGGACGTCTTTTTTTTGTCTCTTTTTTTTCAGCAGCTTCTGCCATGGGTCCTCAATTTTCAATATTAAAGGGTTCATTATAGATTCATGAGAAGATTTCGTAAAGGGGTTTTTTGTGCTATTTAAAATTTTAATAAGCATTGATAAAAAATACTAATTGATTTTATAATATATATCATGAATTTAAAATCATTTTGTGAATTTAATTGTGATGCGTTTTGTGTTGAATTAGGGCAGTTTCGATCTATTAAAGGTCGTTTAATTTGCTTCAAGATGCTTTTTCAAAAAATGATTTTCCTCCCGTTCGTTCTATTTTTTAAGGTTTTAACAACTCTTTTCAGGGCCATTGCGTTTACAATCGGCGCAATTGCGTATATTGCATCTTTAGGATCTTCATGCAGAGCGCAGGAGCTATTTGCTCAAAACGGGACTGCGTTTGCAAAAGACTTAGCCGATTGGATCTGTTTTCCATTGATTGTGGGAGTCGGTTTTTTCAAGCTCTTTGTGGGTGCGACTCTAACGCCCGCAGTCTATTTTCAGTAAATAATCTAAAAAAGAAGAATATGGCCTTTTGAAATATCGGTTAAAAAATTCTTTGATTCTGACTTTTGGTTTTGGCAAAAAGGTGATTTGTGACTGAAGAGCGAGATCGAGAACATCATTTTTAAAATAATATTTATTATGAATTCTGTTCTGCAATTGCTTAGGCGCATGCGCGGGAATGGGCAGAGGCGATAATTCAATCGGCATTTTCCCACCTCTTTGAATTCTTTTTTGATCTTGAATTGTTTCCAACTGATCGTAAAAAACGAAATGTTTATCGATGAAATAGGACGATTGCGTCCGCATCCAAACCTCAGCTGCACTCACGGCTTTACGATTGAAACGTTGATCATCGAGAATCCAGACCACAACATATCCTAAAGATCCGTATTCTTTGACTCTGCTTTTAGCCTCCTCTTCAGTGATAAATGAGCATTGAATTTCAAAGATGATCTTTTTTTCCTCCCAAACTACATCTGCGATTCGCTGAATTGTTGGAAATGCCTTTTCTATGAAAACTTGAGGAATTTCTTTCCGAATTTCATACTGAATCAAAAGATGTTTTTCACTTTTGCTATAGAGGCGACAGAAAAAAGGGGTTGAGAGATGATAAAAATGGGGGAATTTTAGATATGAACGGCGCAGGCGTAATGGGGTTTGGCATTCGAGGCATTCATACAACTTTCCAGGGAGTGCATCCCATGCAGAAATCGTCTCATCATTGTCTTTTGCAAATAAGGCCATTGAAATTAATTGGATAGCATATATCATGTTGGGTAGACTTTTCTAATCATTTCAGGAGTTCATGAGCGGAACAACAACTTTTAGCAATCCTCAGCATCAACAAAAAATTGAAGAATTAGTTGCGACAGCTAAGGATCAAGGCTATCTCACCTACGAGGAGATCAATGAAATTCTCCCCATGACTTTTGATTCTGCCGACCAGATCGATCAAGTATTGATTTACTTGAGTGGAATGGATATTCAAATTCTGAATCAAGCAGAGGTAGATCGGCAAAAAGAGAGGAAAAAAGAGGCAAAAGAGCTCGAGGGGATGCCTAAGCGAACAGAGGGGACATCGGATGACCCTGTTCGTATGTACCTCAAAGAGATGGGTTCTGTTCCCCTTTTAACTCGCGAAGAGGAAGTAGAGATTTCCAAGCGCATTGAAAAAGCGCAGATTCAGATGGAAAAAATCATTATGCGCTTCCGCTATTCTATTCGGGAGGCCATCTCTATCGCCTATCATCTGATTTCTGGTAAAGAGCGCTTTGATAAAGTGATTGCTGAAAAGGAAGTTCTTGATAAGCCATTATATTTAAGTCTTTTGCCAAGGCTTTGCGATTTGATGAAGCAGGAAGACCAACTGCTTGAACAATTACTGATACAAATTCTCAATCCTACTTTAAAAAAAGAGTCTAAGGCTGATCTTCTCGATGCAATTGAAAAATGTCGGATTCGTGCCCAAGCCTATTTGCGCCGTTTAAGCTGCAGACACAATATCATTGAAGACTTTGGTGAAGTTGTCCTCTCTGCTTACGATCGTTTCCTTGTTTTAGAAAAAGAGATACAAGAGCTCACTCCGCGTGCCGAAAAAAATAAATTTGCTGCAGGAAAGCTTGCAGCTGCTCGACGCAAGCTGTACAAGCGGGAATTAGCAGCGGGACGATCCCTTGACGAATTTAAAAAAGATGTTCGGATGTTGCAGCGCTGGATGGATAAAAGCCAAGAAGCGAAGCGTGAAATGGTCGAATCGAATCTTCGCCTGGTGATCTCCATTGCAAAAAAATATACAAACCGCGGTCTCTCCTTCCT
Source organism: Chlamydiota bacterium (assembly GCA_027459365.1). Lineage (GTDB taxonomy): Bacteria > Chlamydiota > Chlamydiia > Chlamydiales > SM23-39 > DAIDHZ01. Next base: position 5,213 of record DAIDIM010000178.1, on the reverse strand, counting down.
TGATCTGATTCAAGAGGGCAACATGGGTCTCATGAAGGCGGTTGAAAAATTTGAATATCGGAGAGGATATAAGTTTTCTACCTACGCTACCTGGTGGATCCGTCAAGCAGTGACGCGCGCCATTGCCGATCAAGCACGTACGATTCGTATTCCCGTTCACATGATCGAAACGATCAATAAAGTGCTGCGCGGTGCAAAAAAATTGATGATGGAAACCGGTCGTGAGCCAAGTCCAGAAGAGCTTGCTAAAGAATTAGGGCTTACTCCTGAACGTGTACGTGAAATTTACAAAATCGCCCAACACCCAATTTCTCTCCAAGCAGAAGTGGGAGACGGGGGAGAGAGCCAATTTGGCGACTTCCTCGAAGATACCTCCATTGAATCTCCTGCAGAAGCCACTGGCTATGCAATTTTAAAAGATAAGATGGGCGAAGTTCTCTCCACCCTTACCGATCGTGAGCGCACTGTTCTCATCGAGCGTTTTGGTCTCCTCGATGGCAAGCCAAAAACACTTGAAGAAGTAGGCGTCCGCTTCAAAGTGACGCGTGAACGTGTGCGACAAATCGAGGCAAAAGCGCTTCGCAAAATGCGCCATCCAACACGAGCAAAACAACTCCAAGCCTTCCTCGATCTATTGGAAGGGGAATAAGGGAACGAATAGAAAAAGCTTGGGTGGGCTTTTATTTATACTGCAAAGCAGAAAAGCTGCAAAGGGCAAATCTCTGCCAATGCGGCAGATATTTCCCCATTTGTAGGAAGAACGGCAAAGATAAGGTAATGTTATGACTTCGCGAGCGATAACTTCGAGTAATGCGGCAATCACTATTTCAAATGGGGTTTCATTTAAACAAGGGAATCATGACCCCATACCATCAGAGGTATTGCAAAAGATAGGGGACTTTCTAGATTTCCAAGGGCAGACTCGGTTATTTCTATGGACTGCAAAACCTTTGCTGGAGATCAGTGGTGAATGTGAACTGAATGCTTGGCCTATGTGGAGCAAAAGAGAAATTGAAAGAGTTGAAGCAGCAAAGGCTCGAAATAATACAAGTATCAGATTACCTCCTAAGAGCATTTTTGGAAAATTTCCTGACGCTTACGAAGGAGCAATTTACAATCTTGCAGGATATTCGGTGATTCCTATTCAAGATGCTGAAAGATTTGCGGGAAATTATGAACGGTGCATTGCAAGGATTGCGGGGAGAACAGATGTACCTATCAATAAAGCAGTCGAAATCATCAATCATGTTTCACCTACTTCAGTGACTCGAGAAAAAGCGTTTGCTGTAATTGGCAAACGTACAGATGTTTCTATTCAAAATCTTGTTCGGCATGTTATGGAATTTCAAAAGACCGATCAAATTGCGACATTCGAAGTAGTTGTAACAAGAAAAAATGTAAATTTCAAAGAGGCAATCTCCATTGCTCAAGATATCGAAAATATTGAGATTCGAGAACGTGCTTTTTCTGCAATAGTGACAAGAGAAGATGTTCCCTTTGAGCTAGCAATCTCCATTGCTAAATCTATCGAAAATGAGGATATTCGAGATGCCGCTTTTTCTAATATTGCAAGAAGAAAAGACCTTAATATAGAGAAAGCAATCGCCGTTGCTACCAACATCAAAAATGAGCATATTCAAAATTATGTTTTTGGGGTAATTGCAGAAAATCATAATGACGGTTATGAAGTATTTAAAATTCCTCAAATATCTCTCCAAAGAGCAATTGGGATTGCTCTTAACCTTTTCTCAGTCAGTTCGAAATTTCGCGCTTTTGCAATAATACTCGAACGTTCTGATGTGGTCGAAAATCCTGATGAGGAGTTCTACATTGTAACTGAATACATTTTTGCAAGGCAGACTGAAAAACTCTTCCAATTAATCGATAAGGTCAAAGGAACGGATAAGAAAATCCAGATAGCACTCCTCATAAATAACGGACAACAGCGAGATAATGCATTTAGTTCTATATTGAAAAACGCTCACTTATCTTTAGAGGATAAACTCAAAATCGCAAAACACAGAAAAGGTAATCAAAATCAGTTTTACAGTTCTTTATTTAGAACAAGTTCCATAGACTCTGAAAAAATGAAGATTGCCTTCTCAATGGATCGAGGACAAGAACGAGATCAGGTACTTGACTCTTTGTTGAAAATTCCTCATCAATCATTTGAAACGAAACTGGAAATTGCAAAAAAATACACTCAGACAAGACAAGATAAAATGCTGGCCTCCCTTATGAACGAGAATGTGACTGTTGATCAAAAAATCGAGGCCGCTAGTCTCATTACTGATCCGTTAAAATTGGAGAAAGCTCTTGAACTTTTGATCTCTATCCAATCAAAAAAGTCATCAACTAAAGAGTTGATTCATCTTGCAGAATTGATCTCTGGTTTTGGAAATAAAGCTAATAAACAAAAACAACATCTTCGTTCAATTATTATGGATCGCCTCGAGAATGAATTTTGAAGGCAGATGCAATATTCCATGATGTTTGTAGACAACTAAGCCGCGGTTGTCATATAAAATATTTTAGATGAAAAAGGTTATATTCTACATTTTGTGGTTGCTAGCCATTGTTACTATTGGGATGTATGCAATTGAATTTGTAACGACCCATAACATTGAGGTAATGAATCCAAAAGGGCTCATTGCTGAAAAGCAAAAACGGCTCATTATAGTGTCCACGGCATTGATGTGCTTAGTGGTGATTCCTGTTTTTATCATGATGCCCCTTTTTTATTGGAAGTACCGAGAGCAAAATAAGGGTGCGAAGTATCATCCCGATTGGGGACATAGCACGATTGCTGAAATTGTCTGGTGGGGGGTTCCTTGTCTTATGATTGTGGCTTTGGGAATTTTGACATGGACATCAACACATGAACTCGATCCCTATAAAACAATTGTTAATGGGAAGAAACCGCTGAATATTCAGGTATTAGCTTTGGATTGGAAGTGGTTATTTATTTATCCTGAACAAGAAATTGCCACTGTCAATTATGTCCAATTTCCCAAAGATACGCCGATTACATTTTCAATTTCTGCAGATGCTCCAATGAATTCGTTTTGGATTCCGCAATTGGCGGGACAAATTTATGCGATGCCTGGCATGACTACAAAGATGAATCTCATTGCAAATGAGACGGGTGATTTTCGAGGTGTATCTGCAAATATTAGTGGAGAGGGTTTTGCAGGGATGGTTTTTAAAGCGATCGCATCGACAGATGAGGAGTTTGAAGATTGGGTTATGAAAGTCAAATCTTCACCTCATATTTTAACAAAAGATGTGTATAAAAATTTAGCGAAACCAAGCTCGTATAATGCAGTGGTGTATTATTCAGGAGTAGCCAGTGGTTTATTCAATGAGATTGTAATGCAATATATGGGGCCGCAATAGATGTTTTTTGGAAGATTGACAACAGAGGCTCTTAAACACGATTGGATCGAGTATATGGCTGGCGGTATGATGATTGTTGGAGGAATCATCCTTGTTGCCCTTTTGACCTATATGAGACGATGGCGTTGGCTTTGGCAAGAGTGGCTTACTAGTGTCGATCATAAAAAAATTGGGATCATGTATATTGTAGTCTCTGGGATCATGCTCTCGAAGGGGTTAATCGATGCAGTTATGATGCGGGCGCAGCAAGCAGTTGCATTTGGCGATTCAACCGGATATTTAACTGCACCCCATTTTCAACAAATTTTTACAGCACACGGCGTCACAATGATCTTTTTTGTGGCGATGGGCCTTGTCTTTGGACTAATGAATTTGGTTTTGCCATTGCAAATCGGCGCGCGCGATGTGGCTTTTCCATTTTTGAATTCGCTCAGTTTTTGGCTCTTTGCATCAGGTGCTATGTTCATCATGGTCTCCTTAATGATTGGAGTCTTTGCAGGCACCGGCTGGTCGGCATATCCTCCACTTGCAAATTTGAAATATAATCCCGGAGTGGGAGTCGATTATTGGCTTTGGACGGTGCAAATATCGGGCGCGGGAAGCTTACTCACGGGGATTAATTTTTTGGTGACGATTGTCAAAATGCGCTGTCCTGGCATGACGATGATGCGCATGCCCATTTTTGTTTGGGCGTCATTTGCAACTGTTATCATGGTCATCTTTGCTTTTCCCGTACTTACAGCAACTGTTGGCATGCTTTCGACCGATCGGTTGATTGATTCCCATATTTTTACATCTGAGGCAGGAGGAAATCCAATGATGTATGTGAATTTATTCTGGGCATGGGGGCATCCCGAAGTCTATATTCTGGTTTTGCCTGCATTTGGAATTTATTCAGAAATTGTCCCTGTCTTTTCTCAGAAGCGCCTCTTTGGATACACAACAATGGTCTGGGCACTATTCAGTATTACTTTTCTTTCGTTTCTTGTTTGGCTGCACCACTTTTTTACGATGGGAGCAGGCCCGAATGTCAACGCATTTTTTGGCATCATGACAATGATCATTGCGATTCCGACAGGTGTAAAAATCTTCAACTGGCTTTTTACTATGCTGCGAGGAAGAATTCGCTTTCAATCGCCGATGCTTTGGTTTATGGGCTTTTTAGCTATTTTTTCAATTGGGGGGATGGCAGGTGTTTCGATGGCAATTCCCGGAGTCGATTTTCAAGTACACAATAGTCTCTTTTTGATCGCCCATTTTCATTCTGTAATCATTGGAGGCAGTGTCTTCGCATTCTTTGGCGGCTATACCTATTGGTTCCCCAAATTCATGGGCTTTTCGCTTAATGAAAAATGGGGGAGAAGGGCTTTTTGGTGGTGGTTTTATGGATTTGTACTCGCATTCATTCCGCTCTATCTACTCGGATTTATGGGAGTAACAAGAAGACTTGACCGTTATGAAGTGCTGGGATGGCAACCCTTATTTCTCATTGCCGCTCTTGGCGCACTTGTGATTACAGTCGGCGTTGTTTTTCAAGTGATTCAACTTCTTGTCAGCATACGCGATCGGAAGTTGTTAAAAGATGAGACAGGAGATCCTTGGAATGGGAGAACGCTCGAATGGATGACCCCATCTCCTCCACCTTTTTATAACTTCGCTCATATACCAACTGTCGATAGCGTCGATGCTTTTTGGAAAATGAAGCAGACAAACACAGTTCCAAAACGAGAGGGGCCATATGAAAAAATTCATATGCCTGGAAATACAGCGATGGGCTTTGGAATTGGAGTCCTTAGCTTCTTTTTAGGATTTGGGAT
>DAIDIM010000177.1 GCA_027459365.1 Chlamydiota bacterium | reverse complement strand
TGTCCCAGAAGAGGTAATAGTTAGATTGTTAGAATCTGTTCTAATGTAATTGGTTTGTGTTGTAATATCCAACGTGTCAATGTTGGCTACGAGAGTTGTTGTTTGACCTGGAGTATCGCCATGGACCGTTTCATTTACGGCAGCGAAATTAAAGATATTGCCAGATACAGAACCAGTAACATTTATTGTCCCTTGAAAAGTTGGTTGTATAGTCCCGACTTTAAAACCAACATTCGTTCCCAAGATTCTTATATCGATTTTGCGAATCTTTTGAGAACACCCCCTAAGGTTCTGTCGAATTCGGGTTCTTTTGAACCGATTTTCGATTTAAATTTGGGGGGCAATATCGACAGCTGTATATTGCCCCCCAAATTTAAAGTCGAAAATCGGTCAAAATAATTCCGAAATTCGACGAACCCTTAGTTGCGCAAGAGGTCTATTGCCTTCTCCTTCTTCTTCTAGGCCGAGGGGCTTCTTCTTCAGTATTGATGAGTGCTTCATTAAAAGCATTTTCTGTCCAAAAAGTATAGTGTGGCAAAAGATCCGAATGGACATTGGCTCGCAATTTCAAAAGGAGGAGAGCTGTCGGGAAAAAAGGATCGTTTGAGGCTCTTGGCCGCTTCACATTTTTCCCATCTAAAGGGACGAAACGATATTGGGTCGTCATGAGGAAAGCGACAATGCTACGCAACTTGCGGGGGATTTTGAAGAAAGGATTAAAAATACAATCGATGACATGATGTGCGGTTTCAGCAATTTGACCGAGATGTGGATATTTTTCAACACTGGCCGTGCTCTCTTTTAGATACTCATCAAAGAGGGGGAACAAAAGGGCCGACACAAGGAGGGATCGATCAATGGTAATTGTCTGTTTTTTGATCTCAGAGTCGACCTCTTCGAGTAGAGAAAAAAGGCTTGTTTCAGGCTTAATTTCGAGATAATGGGCAAGTTCGGGAAGCAGGGAGTGGAGGATCCCATACTGATGGAGGAGATGAAAGAAGGTTTTGGCCGATCCCGATTCAAGCATGCGGAGAAGCTCCTCAAAAACTCGAGCTGAAGAACTTTTTAAGATTTCCCCTTTACAGCTCAAAAGTGCTTCGAAAGTTGGTTTTTCTATTTCAAAATTAAACCGGGCACAAAATTTAATTAAACGGATCATCCGAACAGGATCTTGACTAAAACGGACATCTGGCTTGCCGATCGTTCTTAAAATCCTTTTTTCAATATCTTGATACCCATCGACATAATCGATAATTTCTTCCGTTTCGGGATCATAAAAAAGGCCATTGATCGTAAAGTCTCTCCGCAAGACATCTTCCTCTTCGGTGCCCCAGATATTATCTCGAACAATTAACCCAGCCTCTTCTGTTTCTCCAGCACGAAATGTGGAGACTTCAATTACCTTTTTCCCAAAACGGACATGAGCCAGACGAAAGCGTCTTCCAATCAAGATCGCATTTCTAAAAATTGCACGAACCTCTTCAGGGCGGGCAGAGGTAGAAATATCAAAATCTTTAGGCTTTTGCTTTAAAAGGAGATCTCGTACACCCCCACCTACGAGATAGGCTTTGAAACCTGCTTCGCGCAGTTTATGGATGACGTAATGGGCTTGAGGATCAATCTGATCAACACTGATTTTGTGTTCATCAAAAGAATAAATTTTAGGTTGAATAGAGGACGTCAGAAGGCATTTTCCTATTTATATTATACCCCTAAAAGTAGCCAATTTAGGGGTAAAAGTCAATCGCTCAGAGAGAAAGAACTCTTTGCAGATCCAATTCTAAAGAGGCAATGCTTGCATTTCGAAATTGCTCAGCGTCAGCCTTTCCTTGGTTATAGGCAGTCTGCTCTTTTGCTCCACGAGCAGTCTTTATAGGGTCGTTTCGTTCTTGTTGCAGCTCTTGACGCATCCTTTGTGCTGCTGCATTTTCCGCACTTTTGCGAGCTACATCTGCAACTGCAAGCCCTGTTTTGGAATCGCGCACCACATGTTTTGTGTTTCCATCATAAACGGCATTTCCAACTGCATTGTGGAGAGCAGATCCCCTTGCTTGGGAAGCGACCTGTTCACCAAATTTTTTTGCTTCAACTGGTATATTCCGTTCCCTTTCTGCAAACTTAAATTGCTGAATATCAGTTCTTTCAGGATATCTTTCATGGAGAACTTTTAATTGTTGTGAATAATTTTGTTCAATTTCAGACAGCCTTGTTTTAAGTGTCTGTAAACCAAGATACATTGCTGGGGACATGATACTTGTATATAAAAGCTCTTGAGAATTCCATGCCGCGAGAAAATTCGATTTTTCGGCCAATGCTTCTGTCACAAATTTGTTGTGTAAAAATCCAACGTTTGTCAATGGGCATAAGTTCCTCAGTGCGATTTCCGATAGGGGATAACGTTGAATAATTTGTGTAAATGTCATTCCTACGTGTTGGTCTATAAATTTTGTCTGAATGTCTGCTACGATGTTGTGCTGAGTCAGTGCTCGAATACCATGCTTTTGAACGAGTTCATCAAAAGTCATGTGCGCAGCACCTTGTCGCATTTTGGCAAGTTCTTCGTTGTCTTCATAATCTAAAATTTGAGAGGCAACCAATACACATGCGGCAGATCCTAAAAGAGAACAAAAAATGGTTGCTCGATCATTGTTTGAGGTGTTCGCTGCAAACCAGGGTAAGCATGAACCAAGTGCATAAAGTCCAGCACGTTGTACTTTTGCGTTTGTACAACAAGTAAGAATTGTATCTCCTTGTCGAAGATGAGCATCCAATTTTAAAGCGGCAGCAGTTGTTACGGTTGCGGTAACGATTGCGAAAGTGGGTGTAGTCATATTAATTCCTAGAAATGATTTCAGATAAGATATTTTCTAATTTCAAAATGTTCGCGTCTCTTTCTTGTCGTGCCTCAAAAACGCCCATATCATAGGCATTTTGCTCTTTTGCGCCTCGAGCGATCATCACTGGATTTGAACGATCGCGCTGCAATTCTGCATACAATCTTTCAAGTTCTGCACGTTCTGCATATTTCCCAGCAGCTTCTGCAACACTATAGCCAGTGGTTGCATCGCGGACTATATGTTTTGTATCGCCATCCCAAACTGAATTCACAACGGCATTGCCCATTGCATTCCCAGTTGCCTGTGATGCAACCTGCTCACCAAGTCTTCGAGCAAGGGCTGGAATATTGCGCTCTCTTTCCGCAAATTTGGCGAGCATTCGATCGGTCCTTTCTGAATAGGCAATATTTAAGTCATCCAGCGTGCGATTATAAATCTTATCGATGTCATGAAGCGCATTGGTGAGTTGAATGAGGCCTGTGTACATTTCTGCAGACATAATGTGGGTATACAATGGATTTCCTAGATTGCTAACGCGTAAAAAATCCCATTTCCTTGCAGCCAGTTCATGCACGAATTTATCATGGAGAAAACTATCCAAAGTGAGAGGACATAACTTAAAGTGTGCAATTCGTTCTAAGGAATAGTCTCTGATAATGGAACTAAATGGGACACCTGAATAGGCGACAGAAAATCTGGCAGGAAGATCTTGAACGATCTGATACTTTACAATTGTTTCAAGTCCGTGTGTTTCTGCTAACTGGTGAAAATTCATATTTGCAGCTGCAGCTTTCATGATCTGTAATTCTTTAGCATCATCATAATCGCGAATGCGAGAAGCGGCAAAGATACAAAAAGCGGAGCCAATGAGCGAAAGAAATGCGTTTTCTTTTGCTCTTGTAACGATGGCAGTGACAACAGGAGCAAGACAAGCCATTGCATAAAGAGCGGCTCTTTGCACTTTTGCAACAGTCAAATTTACGAAAATCGATTGGCCTTGTCTTATGTTCGCATCGAAAGTGAGAGCCATTGTTGTCCCTGCAACTGTTGCAGCAGTACCCCATAAATAATCTGTGTCTAAAGAATTCATAACTTCCCCATTTTTTGGGAAACAGATTAACAGATGCAATAGTTTCTTGTATTCTAAAGAATTATATTGATTGAAAAACCTTTTCTTGAATATACCGAAGGGATGGAAAAAAGACACAAACGGGTGATCCTCACACTCGCTATTGCACTCCTTGTTTTAATTTGCGCTTTTTTATTCAAGATGTTTCAATTACCCCATAAACATTCTTTTAACATTAATGGACAGCCCACGGTTGGAAAGGGGCCAATGCAACTGGTCTTATTTGAAGACTTGGCTTGCATCAACTGCCATCATTTCACAAAAGATGTAGTCCCGAAAATTGCTGCAGAATATATAGATACAGGGAAGGCTCGCTTTACGATTGTTCCTGTATCATTCGAACCGAACTCGATTCATCTAGCAAACGCAGCGCTAGCTGTTCACAGAATCGCGCCAAACCGTTTTCTTTCTTTTATTGTGGCCCTTCTTGAGGTAAAGGAAAATAGTAAACAAGAAATTATCCAAGTTGCAGAGAAAGTGGGTGGGATTGACCTTGAACGTCTTGCTTATGCAATCGATCGGAGAATCTTTTTTGGTGAAATTGAGAGAAACTTGTCTTGGGCAATGAGTTTGATTCCAGATTTTGGCACCCCAATGCTTTTTATAAACGGATATGAAACCTCGACCGATTCTTTTGAATCTATACAAAAGCGAATGGAGCAATTGGGAATTAAATGAAAACACTTCGAAAAAATGGACTTTATTTGGCTTGGGTCATTTCTCTGATTGGACTTTGTTTGAGTTTGATCTACGGAGAAATTTTTGATAATCCACCTTGCCCTCTTTGTTGGTATCAAAGAATCTTTCTTTTTCCTCTAGCGATACTGCTAGGAATGGCCTTTTATCGAGGGGAGACATTCGTGATTATTTATGCGATTCCTCTGGCAATTCTCGGTGGTATTTTTGCGATCATGCATTTTTTACAGCCCTATGTTCCTTTCATACAAAAAGTACATATTTGTCGGATGGGAATTCCATGCACCCATTCGGGAATTGAAGGGGTGTTCCCTATCGTTAGCGCAATCGGTTTTTTTGTCATCACTTGGCTTTTGTGCAT
>DAIDIM010000176.1 GCA_027459365.1 Chlamydiota bacterium | reverse complement strand
TTTCGAACGAGTTTATCCCATTTTCGCAAAGCTGATATCTTACTAAGTTATATGGCTTTGCGAAAAATGGCGGTAAAATCGTCGAAAAGCTTCCCGAATATCGTCGAAGAGGCACATCGGGAATGGCTCACTAATATATCTGTTGAATATTTTGTTAACGATCGTTTATAGTGGGGGGTAAATTTAATGATGGGGCGTCTATGAATTTCATTCATATTGCAGGGCATTTAGGTACAGATCCGGAAACACGATTTACTCAAACGGGGAAAAAAGTAACCACCCTTCGCGTGGCAACAAAATCTCGAAAGGCAGGCCAGGATGTGACCATTTGGTGGCGTGTCACCATTTGGGAGGAGCAATTCAAAAACATGATGCCTTTTTTGAAGAAAGGGAGTGCTGTCATTGTGGTTGGTGAAATGCAAAAGCCTGAAATCTATACAGATCGAGAAGGCAAGCCTCAGGTTTCTTTAGAGCTCACAGCTGTTTCATTGCAGTTTTCACCCTTTGGAAAACCGGGAGGATCTCAAGGAAACGATGAGCAACAGGCAAATCCAACAAATCACACACAAAGTATGCCTAACCCTTACATGAGCATGCCAGCTATGGGAGGAGGCACTCAACCTCAAAGCTCTACTTTTGACGATGAGGTACCCTTTTGAAATACAAATTCGTCTCTCAATTTGACAAACGAGAAAAAGCTGATGTTTTGATTTTCCCTTTTTGGGAAAAATCATTGCACTCTCCATCGAGCTTAAAATCATCTCTGGATCCTGTTTTTTTATCGGGTGATTTTAAAGGGAAAAATGGGGAAACTTTTTTCGTCTATCCAAAGGATGGAAAAGAGACGAGAATTTTGGCTTTAGGTTTGGGTCCTGAAGATAAAGTGACAATAGAACTCCTTCGAAGAGCGATTGCCTCAGCGCTCCGCGCAGTCAAGAGCGTAAAAGCAAAATCGGTCAATATTGTCATTCCAAAACACAAAAAAATCGATCACAAAGAGGTTTTAATTGGCTTTTGGGAAGGGATTTTGCTCTCTAATTATACGTTCCATAAGTTGATGGGAGAAGGGCTCAAAGAGGCGCCACCAATGCTAGAAAAGGTGAGCCTGATTGGGATCGAAGTGAAAGATACCACAATTTTGGAAGAGACCTCCACGATTATGGAGGGGGTCTATTTTGCAAGAGACTTAGTCAACGATAACGCAGATGATATCATCCCATTTCACCTTGCAGAAACCGCGCGTGAAATTGAGAAAGTATCTTCAAAGATCAAGACCACGATCTATGACAGAGCGTGGCTTGAGAAACAAAAAATGGGACTTATTTTAGCGGTGAATAGAGCGTCGCATGTTGATCCATTCTTGATTGAGGTCGCATACACTGGGAATCCTAAGTCCAAAAAACAGATTGTATTGGTGGGTAAGGGGGTCACTTATGACACAGGGGGGCTCTCGATAAAACCAACGGAAGGGATGCTCGGGATGAAGTGCGATATGGCTGGAGCCGCGGCGGTTCTTGCAACTATCCGAACCATCGCCATTTTAGGTCTAAAAGTCAATGTCACAGTGGTTGTTCCAAGTGTTGAAAATGCAATAGGCTCAAAGAGTTATAAATTGGGAGACGTGTATCGTTCCTATTCTGGCAAGACGATTGAAATCAACAATACAGATGCGGAAGGGCGCTTGATTTTAGCCGATGCCCTTTCCTATGTTGTTAAAAATATCAAGCCAAGTTTGATCATCGATCTTGCGACATTAACTGGCAGCGTTGTTATGACATTCGGTGAACTCATGGCTGGCTTTTGTGCAAATGATGAAACGCTTGCAAAAGATCTGTTAGAGGCCTCTCATAAAACTTCAGATGCTTTATGGAGACTTCCGCTCATCAATGAATATAAAGAGTCTTTTAAGTCCGATATTGCAGACCTTGTCAATTCAGGAGGACGAGATGCAGGCGCCATTAAAGGGGCCCTCTTTCTGCAAGAATTTGTCGGGGATACAAAATGGGCCCATATTGATATTGCAGGGGCAGCATATTGGTCGAAATCGAAGTATTATCACCCAACTAAAGCGACAGGTTATGGAGTGCAGCTCCTCGTTGAATATTTAAAACATATCAATGACTAGATTTCGAGTTGAAAAGAGGCAACAGCTTGCCCATTTTCTGCAGGAAAAAATTGGCGGCTCTGTAAAGGGAATTCGTCGAAATCTTGAACACAATTGTTGCAAAGTCAACGGCCGCATTGAACGTTTTGGCTCTTCTTGGTTAGAGCCGGGGATGGTTGTTGAATATTTTCCTCCTCAGAAAACCATCTCTAAATGGACAATTCTGTTCGAAAATGAGGCTTTTCAGATTGTTGATAAACCGGTCAATTGGGTGTGTAATGAGCAAAATTGTGAGCGCACTTTTGGGAGAAAACTCCTACTCGTCCATCGCCTAGATAAAGACACAACAGGCCTAATGATTTTAGCAAAAAATGTGCAAGCGCGCGATGAGATCATGGCACTTTTTGCAAGTCGCGAGATTAAAAAAGAGTATCTCGCAATTGTTGATGGAGTAATCCAACAAGAAACAGGAACTATTGATAATTTCCTCGCTAAAAAAGGAAGCTATCACGGTCAAACGATTTGGGGATCATCTCCCAGAGGCGATCATGCAATTACCCACTTTAAAGTGATCGCAAGGGGATCTCACGTCACCTTAGTAAATTGTCAGCCTCTCACAGGGCGTACACATCAGATTCGTGTCCACATGGCAGAAATGGGGCATCCATTGATCCTCGATAGACAATACGCAAGTCATTTTCGATCAAAGACTTACGCATCAAGGCCCCTCTTGCATGCCTATCGACTCACGTTTTGCTATCATGGTCTTTTGATTGATCTCACGTGCCCACCCCCGCAAGATTTTTTAAAAATCTGCGAAGAACAGAGCCTGAAGATATAAAATATTTCCACTTATCTTGGCGTAATCTCATCCCTTTGATGTTGGGGATCCATTGAGGAGGCTGAATGATTTCAGGTTTTCCCCATCCTGGGCTCCATAAGGGCATTTGCCTCCCTTGACAGATCACGAGATGTGGAATTTGATAATAAGATGCCAGATGTACAGGACCTGAATCGTTTCCAATAAAAAATCCTGCCTCATAGATGATCGCTACAAGCTCTTCAAGAGTTGTCGAAGAAAGAGAATTTGGCCAATCGGCCCGTTCTTCTGGCGCGACAATGAATTGTGGCTCAAAACCCAATTTTTCTAATCGATTCGCCAATTTGATAAATCGTCTTTTTAGCCAATTTTTATCCTCACGCGTACTTGTTGGATGGATGATGACCCGCTTCTCATATTTTCGATGATCCAAGGCCAATTTCGGAATTAAGCAATTCTGTGTTGTCGCTTTTATTTGAAAAAGTTCAAACAGCGCCTTGCAAACATTATAAACAAGGGGTTTTGTTTCATCGACCGGATAATCCCTTCCGATCAATAAGGGTCCATGTTTTGAAAAGCGGTAATTTGTATAAATGATATAAAGATCGAGCCCCTCATTTCTAAAGCTTCTAATCTCTTTGGCACGCAACGTATCTTCATGTTGCAAGATGACAGCATCAAATGGTTTTACCGCCTCTTTCCAATTTTTGGTCATCGGCAAATAGTTGCCTGCTTCTAAAAGCTTTCCAAATTTAGGGAGATGGGAGCTAAAGATTGTGACTTGATGACCTGCTTTTCGCAAATTGTGTGCGGCAATTGAGGTGATGAGAGCATCTCCTATTCCATCTGCACAAACCAATGCAAAATTCATAGAGTTTTTGCCCAATTTGCAAGAAGCTCTTGCATCCTTTGAATTTCTCCATTTGGAGAGGCCTTAAGATCTTCTTGGAATTCAATATTTCCCACATCGAGCTGAATGGGAGTATCCCCAAGAAAACCATAATTATCATAAATCATAAAACTCTTTTCAACATCGATAAAACCGGCAGACGCCTTTTCAATAAAAAATTGGCTCAAAGCTTTCACTACAGCCTCTTTATCTTCTCTTGCTAGTTTTTGAGAAACTAACTCTGCTTTATGTTGCAACACAAAGGAGGCGCGGTTCAAATCGACTAAATGCTTTTTACCCACGTTATCAATCAAAGTGACACACGGCAGCCCTTCTCCACATCTGAAATGAATGGCGATCATGCCCGTTTTATCCTTGATCTTTTCGAAAGCAACCGCCGTGTTTTTCATCGCTTTATTTAAACAAGCCAAACGCCTTTTTTCCCTCTCTTGCCTCCGCGCCTTCCTGTGTGACGCAATCAAGTGTGTCGGTTTTGGGATAGGATACCGTTTTGGACCCTGTAGCTGCCTTGCCAAAAAAAACTTCAGCACATACTGACCATCAGAAAAGGCAACAGCCTGTCCACCATGCCCAATGTAGTGAAATTCTTTGTCAAGGAGCGATGGATCGATTTCGCTATTTACATAATCGTTTTGCATATCCAATGCAATTTTATCGAGACCAAATTCGTAAGGCAATCTCTCTTCAAGATAAGGCTTAATAAACTTAGCAACAGGAGGAATCGCAGATAGAATCAAAAAAAGAGCAATTATCTTAGCGCGCATGCTATAATCATATCTGTGTTTAACTATCTTTTTCAAATCATTTCAGAATATCCAGTCGTTGATGTTAAACTTGAGCTTCATAAGAAAGGACTCAAGGACATTTACCTCATCGAAGAAGCTGCGACAGGCATTGTTCTAATTGGTGGGTATTCACGCAAGAAAATTCGAACCAAAAAAGCACTCCTGATAGAAGAAAAGCTATCTGTAAATTGGGAAGATCAATGGTCGCAATTTGCTCAAGATTTTAAAGAGGGCAAAGCGCACATAAAATTAAATGATAAAACGCTCTTACTCCTTCCAGGACCTGGCTTTGGCGATCTATCGCATCCAACGACGCAACTGATGCTGGAAATGATGAGAGACAAAGTCGCGGGCAAGCAAGTCATCGACATAGGAGCTGGAAGTGGGATCCTGACACTTGCAGCCTTGCTCCTCGGAGCTGTGAAAGGAATGGGGATAGAGATCGACCCCAAAGCCATCCAGCATGCGAAAAAAAATGCCAAACTCAATCATCTCAAAGCAAAATTTGTAACCACTCTACCCAAGAAGATCGGAATATCCATCTTTCTGATGAATATGATACTCCCTGAGCAACGAGAATTGGATCCACAACGGTTCAATGCTCACGCCAAGTTATGGATCGTATCTGGGATTTTGTCTGAACAGAAAGGTGAGTATCTAAAGCTTGCAAAAAGCTGGGGTTGGATTGTTTTGGAGGAGTTTTCGCGCGATGGGTGGATGGGTTGGATCTTTTTATGAATTACTTAAAATCTCGACTTATGTCATTTTTTGATGGCATCTCCGGTGAGAGCGTCCGCGCTTTTATTATTTTTTTACTCGTCAATAGGGACGTTGCAGCTATTAACTCGCAAAAAAATAATAAAATCATCGGACGCCTCCCTCGGATCTGCCTTTCAAAAAATGACATAAGTCGAGAAAATCAGTTCTAAATTTATCGGCCATTTTTTGGCCAAATTTTGGCCGAATTATTTTTTTCATGCACATCATGCCAATCATGAAAACTATTTAACACCCTCTCTTCATTGTCATCTCTTACGTTCCCCTCTTTTTCCCATCAGTTTTTCTTGGAGGCGTTCGAAGTAGTAATACAATACGGGTGTGAGTAGGAGTGTGAGCAATTGAGAGATAATTAAACCTCCTACGATGCATAATCCAAGTGATATACGGTTTTGAGCAAGTGCCCCGCCAATGCCACTCGCTATGGGAACTGCTCCCATCATAGCCGCCACTGTAGTCATAATAATTGGTCGGAAACGAATGAGAGCCGCTTCTTTGATGGCATCCTCTGCATTTTTGCCCTCTTTTTCAACTGCGTTAATGGCAAAGTCAATGAGAATAATGCCGTTTTTCAAAACAATGCCAATCAGAAGGATGAGTCCAACGAATGCATAGATGGAAATCGTTTGATGAAAGAGATAGAGTGTAAAAAGGCCTCCTAGTAGGGCAGGAGGAAGAGCGCTCATCACAGTAATTGGGTGAATGAAGCTTTCATATAAAATTCCTAAGACAAGATAAATCACAAAAAAGGACAAAATAAGTAGAAAATTCAAACTTTCAAAAGATTGTTTAAACACATCAGCTGTTCCAATCACTTGTCCAAAAATATTGGCAGGTTTTTCTGTCTTCGTCAGATTATTGAGTGTGTTAAGGCTGTTGCCTAAAGGGACATTGGTTCCGGGATTGAAGGAGATATTGACTGCAGTCAAGCCGTTTAAATGATTGATTGTGAGAGGGCCTGCTGTTTCGACAGGATCGAGTATTTCAGAGAGGGGAACAAGGTCACTTGTTGTTGAACGAACATAGAGTGATGAGAGTACGGAGGGGTTGCGATAAAATTTGGGGAGGGTTTCTAAAATCACATCATAGACATTGATCTCAGCATTGATTTGAGAGATTTTATTATTTGAATAGGCGTATTGAAAAAAATTCTCAATTTGCGATGCAGTCACATTGTAATTAGATGCTTTATCACGATTGATATGAAACGACAAGAGAGGTTGACCAATTCGTAAATCAGAGGAGACTTGAGAGAATTGGGGTTTGTTGCGCATTGCTTGTGTCAGTTTGGGTGCATATTCATAAAGCGCCTTGCGATCCATACTTGTGATTGCATATTGATAGAGGGCCTGTGATGTTGTTCCTACCGATAAATTGATCAACGGTAGGGGAGACAGGTAGGTGTTAATTCCCACGACGTTATGAAATTTCCCAGTTAGTTCATTGATCACTGCATTCATCGGTTTTCGCTCTTTAAACGGCTTCAATTTTAGAAAAAGGATCCCTTGATTGGGATTCGAATAGGAATTGATGGAGAGAAGCGATTCCACATTGGGATTGGCAATCGAAATTTTTGATAACTCATCGTGATATCGATTCATTTGGAATGGCGAGGTTCCGTCGCGCGCAACTGTGTACCCATCAATGAATCCAACATCATCGGGTGGCAAAAAATCTTTCGGGAGCACCTTAAACAGAACAACTGACAAGACAATGCTCAGAATTCCACAAGCAAGTATGAGCAATTTATTGCGCATTGCAAAATCAAGACACGGCATATAGACGCGTAACATTTTTTCGTTCACCCGGTCAGCCAACTGTTCCATACGCGTTTTGCTTTTTTTCTTATAGGGGCGAACAAAACGGCTAGCAAGCATTGGAGTGAGGGTCAGCGATACAAAGCCAGAAATGAGCACCGCTGCGACGATTGTGACTGCAAATTCGCGAAAGAGCCGTCCGACAACGCCTCCCATAAAGAGCATGGGAATGAAAGCCGCTATTAAACAAAGGGTCATGCTCAAGATCGTTGTGCTGATCTCTTTTGCACTAATCAGCGCTGCCTCAAATGGTTTTTTCCCAAGCTCGACGTGGCGCACATTATTCTCTAAAACAACGATGGCATCGTCAACGAGAAATCCAATGCAAAGAGTTAAGGCTAATAGAGATAAAATATCTAAACTAAATCCAAGCACAAGCATCACTGCAAAAGTACCGCAGACGGCAATAGGGAGCGCTAAGGTTGGAATAATTGTATTGAGAAGTTTGCCGAGTGACAGATAAATAATAATCACAACGAGAACAAATGCGATCATTAAAGTCATCTTCACTTCATTTACACCTTCGATGATCGATTCTGATTGATCGTAGATGCGAAGAATTTGAAGTGTACTGGGCAACTGCGGTTGCAATTGCTTTAATGTCTCATTGATCTTATTGACCACTTTGACGGTATTGGCTCCAGCAAGTCTTTGCACTGCGAGTACTAAGCATTTCTGCGTTGTATTCTGATCGATATAATGCATGAAATATTTATCATTCTGGACACTATCGAGTGTATGACCCACATCTTTGATTTTTAGGAGATTACCAGCTTCATTTTTGATCACCAGTTCATCGTAGCCGTGTGCGTTGAAAATCTGTCCATCAACATCAATTGTGAAATCGTTTTGCTGACCAAATAAGGTTCCCAGAGGTAGATCGACGTTTCCAGTCGCAAGCTGTGCTGCTACCTCATCCAGGCCAATATTTTTTGCAGCCAGCTTTTCAGGATCGACTTGAACGCGCGCAGCATAAGGCGTACCATAGGTGATGACTTGCGACACTCCTTCGATCATTGACAACCGATCGACAAAAAATGTGCTCCCATAATCATATAATTGACTGGCCGTCATATTCGGGTTCATAAGGACAAAATAGAGAATCGGCGTGGCCGCTGGATTGACTTTGCGAAAGGTTGGCTGGTTGGGAAGATTCGAAGGTAACTGCGAGGAAGCAGCCGAGATCATAGCTTGAACATCTGTTGATGCAGCATCAATGTTTCGATCGAGGTCGAAAACTAAAATAATGGTAGACGATCCTGTGTTGCTTGAAGAAATGACCGTTCGTACTCCTTGGATCGACATAAATTGCTGTTCAAGGGGCGTTGCGACAGAATTTGCCATCGTTTCAGGACTTGCTCCTGGATAGCTCACGTTCACCTCAATGGTTGGCATATCGATATTCGGAAGATCGCTCACCGGAAGTGTCCGAAAAGCCATAATTCCAAAAATCAGAATTGCACTCATCACAAGAAGGGTCATGACCGGCCTGCGAATGAACGGTTCAGACAAGTTCATGGGACATAGACCTTTGTTCCTGTATCGAGATTGATTTGACCCTCCACCACAATTTTCTCACCCGCTTTCACACCATCGAGTACAATCACCAAATCATCTTCTCTTTGACCTAGCTTTACTGTTCTCTGAGTCACGGTCATATCGGGATTGACCACAAAAACAATTGGCTTTGTCTGGGTCAGTTGAACTGCTGCAAAAGGGATCACGACAGCATCTTTCATTGTGGTTAAAACGAGACGATTGCGAATGAATTGTCCCGGCCACAGCTCTTTATTTTCATTTTCAAAAATAGCGCGCAACTTGATCATTCCAGTTTTAGGATCGACCGCATTATCGAGCATATAGAGCTTGCCCTCAAAAGTCTCATTTGCCTTAAAATCTTCAAACGCGGCCAAAACAGAGAGCTCTCCATTGCGCTTTGCTTTTTGAATTTTATGCAGCTGAAATTCTGGAACCGAAAAAGTGACAAAAATCGGCGACATTTGATTCAGCGTAATCAGCGGATTTTGGCAACTCACGCAAATCAAATTTCCATAATCGATCTTTAAAATCCCCGTCATCGCATCAATCGGCGAATAGATCCAACAATATTTTAAGTTGATCTCCGCAGCATCGACCTGCGCCTGATTTGTAACCACTTGCGCCTGATTTGCCGCCATTGTCGATTGGAGCGTTTCATAATCAATCTGTGCATAGAATTCATCTTGAGTGAGTGTTTTATACCGCTTCACTTTTTCGGCAGACAAAGCTAAATTTGCCTGCGCCTGCTCCAGCTGACCGATCGCCTCTTTCCATTGCGCTTGGTAGGGGAGAGGATCGATGGTAAACAACAAATCTCCCTTCTTCACCTCTTGCCCCTGATTGAAATAAACACCCGTTAATTCGCCCTCAATTCTTGAATAGAC
>DAIDIM010000160.1 GCA_027459365.1 Chlamydiota bacterium | reverse complement strand
ATCTGAGCTATCTGGCCAAAATGATGGAGAACATCATATCTTTTTTCGATGTTTCAAGCAATTTAAAAAAAGAGTATCTCTTTTGCAAAATGGGTCATGATTTGGTCGAGAAGCTCCTCTTTATCCCAGATTCTTCCCGTTTCTTGCCTTAGCGATGTGGCTGCTTGGTCGATTTGAATCAGATCTTTCTCCTCCATATTCACGTTTAAGCCAAATCCCAAAACAACTTGTATATATTCTGGATAAAAAATAGTTTCACACAGAACTCCAGCGATTTTTTTCCCATTCAGTAAAAGATCGTTGGGCCATTTTAGCGTTACGGGAACTCCATGCTCTTCTAAGACAGTTTTGAGGCATTTTGCCATAAAGAGTGCAAGTGTTTCGATGTTTTGAGTTGGTTTTGGAAGATGAAAATAGAGGGTGGCATAAAGGTTGACCCCTTTGGGAGAGACCCATTTCCTGCCAAATTGACCCCGTCCTGCGGTTTGTTCTTCTGCAATAATTAAAGTAAATTCATCATGAGCAAATTGTGCGGCATGCTGCTTTGCATACTCGTTTGTAGAATCGATAGATGTAAGAAAAATTTTGTTGATTTTCAGATATATTGCATGATTTATGTTTTTGTATCTTCTTTACTTATAGAAGAGGGACAAAGTTCATTGAGTAGACGGGTAAAATGTTGACGTGCTAGAGCAATCGAATTTTCTTCATCTGCAATAACTGATATATTCCAAATAGATGAAGTTGAGCTTTGCATCATCGATTGATGTAGAGCAATTTTTCGTTCATGAAGAAGATTTTCTCTATGATGAAGATCTACCATCATCAATTTTACCACTTCTATTTTTTGTTGAAAAAGAGCTTGTGTGGATGGAGATTCGTGGGGAAAACTAAAAGTAGGAGAAGGATTCTCAAGATGAAAAGTTCGTTGAGGAGTTGATGTAAGGGCTACAGAAGCTGCCATCGTATTCTCACTTTTTGAAGTGAAAATTTTACAAAAGTCGGATTTTTTTGGCGAGAAGTATATAATCAGGCAATATGTGGGATCATCGGGTCATTTCTCGTCTGGATTGGAGGATTTATCCTCTTGTTTTCTGTTTGATGCTGATTAGTCTGCTTGTCATTTCAGCAATGACGGGCAGTATCAATGAATGGGAAGAACCTGTTTTCTGGACGCCCCTTGTCAAAAGCCAGATGCGCTGGTTTTGTTTAGGGTGGCTTGTCTTTTTCTTTTTTGCAACATTTGATTATCGAAAATTGCGCGACTGGAGTCTCATTCTATATGTAGGCACTGTGTTGTTATTAATTGGATTATTTTTTGTCAGTCCAATTCAGAATGTGCACAGATGGTATCGAATTCCGGGCATTGCCAGTTTTCAACCTTCAGAACAGGCAAAGCTTGTCTTAATTATCGCATTGAGTTGGTTTTTAGAGAGAAAGGGGAATCTGGTGGGTACTTTTCACTGCGCAATTCAAATGGGGGCAATTGTCGGAGTCCCGTTTCTTTTGATTTTAAAACAACCAGATTTGGGAACTGCTTTGGTTCTTTATCCGATTTCTCTTTGTATTGGCTATTTCGCACGGATTCATAGGACCATATTAAGAATGATGGGGATTGGAGGGATAGTCCTTTTTGGTTTTGCAGCTTTAGTCTTTTTAGGAGTGCTGTCACATGAAAAAATGCAGCCTTTTTTTACTAAATTTATGAAAGAATATCAGTACGAAAGGCTCAATCCCAATACTTATCATCAAAAGGCGGCTGTTGTTGCGATTGCAATTGGTGGTTTAACAGGGACGGGCTGGCACAAAAGTGAATTCTCTGGGCAGAAATGGCTTCCTGCCGCTCATACCGATTCTGTCTTTGCAGCATTTGGGGAAGAGTTTGGGGCTTTGGGACTTACATTCTTGCTGTTCCTTTTTTATGCTTTAATCTATTGTAGTTTTCAGGTAGCGATAGCTGCAAGAGACCCCTTTGGCCGGCTTTTAGCAGCAGGTCTTGCGGCATATCTTGCAATGCATGTATTGGTAAACGTTGCGATGATGTGCGCGCTTCTTCCGATTTCGGGAGTACCGCTAGTTTTTGTGACGTACGGGGGAAGTTCCCTATTAACCACGATGGCAGCTTTAGGGCTGCTTCAGAGTATTTATAGCAGAAGGTTCATGTTTTGATGAAAAATCATTCATTTATTTTTTCTCCAGGTCTTTGGCTTGGCGAAGGAAAAATCACTCTCAATATGGTTGAAGAAGAGCTCTTTTTCGGCACTAAATGGGCAGTTCAAAATACTGACTTTAAAGGCAAAATCTGTTGCGCGCAAGAAATTCAGGTGCAAGGACTAACCGATCACATGCGCAATGAATTATCTTTTTATGATTTCCAAGCCAAAGGATTTGCAGTCGATATGGAGAACCAAAACGTCGGCAAAATTGTTGGCGTTGGCGTTTTTGATGAAAAGATGATTGGATGGGAATTTCGGAATAATGCCAATTTTGAAGGCTATGAAACCTATCAATTACAAGAAGATGGTAGCTATATCATGAAAGGGGAATACATTACCTCGGATCAATTCCGCACTCAAATTGAGGCACGTATTTGGCTACAATCGCATGAAGTTCCATCTTCTGATGAATCGCAAGAAAATGAGGGGGAGCCTTGAAAAAACTTGCCTATCTATTTTGCCTATTTCTTTGCGCCTGTGCATCAGGAGGTCCCGTGACGAGCGTCTGCGCTTTTTACGACGTCCCCATCGGAACAACACAAGAAGAGCTTTTCGCAACAGCTGGAGACCCAATCGTCACTCGTCGATTCAATGATGGCACCATTGAATATGAATATATTGAACGATTCAAAGTGGGTGCCCGTATCTTAAACGAAAGGCACTACTATGTATTAGTCCGAGATGGCGTAGTCGTTTCCAAGCGGATGAGAGAAGTGTCTCCAACGCCTTTTGGTTACGATAGCTACGATATGCAAACGACTCAGAAAAATGATGAGAACAGTCCCTAGCACCCAATCATTCGGTTGAGGTGATCGACCGGATCTTCAGCGCCTATGACGAATGGGTGTTTTTCTTCTTTTTCTTCATCGATAGTTGTCGCTTGGATCACTTGTTCTTTTACAAATTCTGTAAATTCAAGTTCAGCATCGAGTTGGCAATTCTCTACATGATGTTGTTCTAACTTAATTTGAGTATATGTAGTTTGTACAGTGACATCGTCATCGCTGCTATCCATATCAGATATCGGATTTGCATCCGCTACTCCATAATAGGATTCTAACATTTTCATTGCAGCCCCAAAAATCGCTAAGTATAAAGTGGCTTTTGCAAAACCGACAAAAGTTTCTGTGAAGGTTGTCGTACTACCAGCAGTGGTCATTTCAGAATCGATTGCGAATGTCATAACTTTTTCTCCTTTTTGAAGTGGACATTATTGAGGTTGTGGTAATTATTTGCAGCAAAAAATTTTTTTTGGAAAATTCAAATTTTTTGTTGCCAATCTTTGTGAAAGAATGTAAAAACAAGGCGTTGGCAAAATAAGATTCTAACGGAGTCGTATGCTTAATTTTCGCAAAATGAAACAAGACTTTTCTCCTGCCATTTTGAAGGAGGGGAAACAGTTATTTGATAAGCAAAAAATATTGCTTGCGAAGATCATCCGACTTGATAATAACTCAATCCGCTTCATCAGTAAGATTTTGGGCAATTTTGATAATACATATGAAAGTGAAATTGAGGTGAATCGCTTTGAATCACAAGCAACCCATACCAATTGCGATTGTCCTAGCAGATATGATTGCCAACATCTCGCCGCACTCATTTTTTATCTGGAAGAAAAAATTGATACCCTTTTGATTGAATATTCAAAAGAATCAGATATCACAAAGAATGATCATCTCGATTGCACAGATAAAGAAGAGTTAATTGAGGCGATTAAAGAAGCTGAAACAAATGTTGTTGCTATGCAAGATGCACGCTATCAAAAACAGATCTTGCAAGAATATATCAATGCCTCAGAAATTTTATCCAATTCTCCTTTTTTCTTATCGAAAGAGGAAAATACCCTTGCCTCTGCAGAGCTTGCTGTGATCTTTAATCCGCAAACTTTAATGCAAGGAGAGAAAAAAGGAAAAGTGGAATTCCAACTCGCGCTTCGCTTGCCTTTCCGCTCCAAACCCCTTCAAATCTCACAAATGAAAGCATTTTTAGATGCGCTCCGTTTTGAGGAGCCGATCTTTGTGGCAGGAAGAAAACTGTTTTTCTCTCTCAAATGTTTTGATGAGGTGGGGTGCGCCCTTTTGCAACTCATTTTAGCTCATGCGCGGTTTCAAGAGGCTATCCAGAACGAACGGGCACAAAGAGTTGCCCAGCTAGATCCAGAGGTTTTTGGACTTCTCTTAGCAAATGTGCATGAAATTGCGATCAATAAATCGACACCGCGCGGATTTAAATCGGTTGACGATGAGATGCCAGCCTTGCCTTGTCTTTATTTAAGCTCTCTAGAAACACCGCTCCGTTTTGCTCCTCAAAGCGCCAACATTCGATTCTCATTAGAGTACATCGCGCCGCCTGGTGCAAAAGTGCTCTTAAAACCCCAACTTTCTGTAAACAATCAAATCATCAACTTAGATGAGGTCCTCTTATTTGAATGTGCGCAAAGCGGAATGCTCTATCAAGATACCTATTATCGTTTTAGTCCCCATATTAAAAGAACGCACCTCTTAAGCCTCTCCTCCATTCGCGATATGACGATTCCAGAGCCACTTTTTGGCACTTTTGTCGAAAATGCACTCTCAGAGCTCAAGCGATTCGCAGAGGTTGTCAACACCGATATTATCGAAAAATTTGTCACAATTCCTTTTACTGGTAAGTTAGGCGTCCGATGCCACTTGTCCTATTTAGATGGGGAACTCGAAGCGGCCCTCTTCTTTTCGTATGATGGACAAGAGATTTCATCAGCACCAACAAAATTAAGTCCTGAAGAGATCCATACCTTTGTGACACCGCATGGTATTTTAGCCCGTAATCTCGTTGAGGAAAGGGAGATCATTGAAGAGCTTTTCCAGGACTTTGTTTTTAATCCACAAATGGGTGTGTATGTTGCAAAAACGGAGAAGAAAATTGTCGAATTTATGACAGGCATCATCCCGCGCAATCAACATCGGGTCCATTTTGAATGTCCGCAAAACCTCCTCGATCAGTTCCTTTACGATCAAACCAAATTCAAACTCGAACTCGATGCGGCCAATGTGACAGGCTACTATGAAATCTCACTGAAAGTAAATGGCCAGCTTAAAGGAATTAAACTTGAGTTGCTCTGGGAATGTACTACTGCAAAACGTTCTTACTTAGAGTTGGATGCAGGAAAACCCAGAAAAGAGACAATCTCCCGTTTTTCAAAAATTCTTGTCCTCGATCTCGAGAAAATTGGTAAACTTGTCCAATTATTTGACGAGTTAGGGATCAAGCAGCTCAGCGATCATACAGAGAAAAAACCGCTTTGGAATCTCGTCACGATCGATCCAAACGCATTTGAAGGGTTACCTGTCGATTTTAAGATGTCCGATCGGTTGCTTGAGATTAGACGCCAAATGCTAGGAGAGGTCTCCTTAAAATCAACTCCAATACCAAAAGAGATCAAAGCAGACTTGCGCCCCTATCAAGAAGAGGGGGTTCAGTGGCTAGAAAGACTCCGCCTCATGTATCTCAATGGCATTTTAGCAGATGACATGGGTCTTGGTAAAACACTACAAGCCATCTCTGCCATTACGCAACATCATAAAATCAATAAAGAGGCACGATCGCTCATTATTTGCCCAACCTCGCTTTTATATAACTGGAAAGAAGAGCTCCATAAATTCAATCCGCAACTCAAATCGATCGTCATTGATGGGATTCCAGGACAGCGCAAAAAATTGCTTGGAAAACTGCAAGATTACGACGTCGTCATTACCTCGTACACACTCCTGCAAAAGGATATCGAGACTTATAGTACCGCCCCTTTTAGTTATGCGATTTTAGATGAAGCGCAACATATCAAAAACCGAGGGACCCGCAACGCAAAATCGGTAAAAATGATTCAGGCGCAACACCGACTCATCTTAACCGGTACCCCCATCGAAAATTCACTCGAAGATCTTTGGAGCTTAATGGATTACCTCATGCCAGGCTTCCTCGGCACCTTCGATCGATTCATGGAAAAATACATCCGTATCAGCGGGCCACAACTCCAGCAGAATGTCGAATATTTACGCCGAAAAATATCTCCCTTTATCATGCGCCGTATGAAATCGGACGTCCTCAAAGATCTCCCTCCAATCGACGAGATTGTTTACCACTGCCAACTCACCGACGGTCAAATGGAATTGTACAAATCGTACGCTGCAACCGCGCGCGACGAACTTGTCAAATTGGTCGCTCGAGAAGGCTTTGACAAAGTCCAAATCCACATCCTTGCAACCCTCACTCGACTCAAACAAATTTGTTGCCATCCCGCCATCTTTGCTAAAGAGAAAGCAGAAATCGGCGATTCGGCAAAATACGAAATGATGCTCGAGCTCCTCCAAGGACTCGTCGAAGGGAATCACAAAACGGTCATCTTTAGCCAATATACACGCATGCTGCAGATTATGCGCGAAGATTTTGAACAAAGAGGCATCTCCTTTGCCTATCTTGATGGAAGTTCAAAAAATCGGCTAGAAATCGTCAAAGAGTTCAACGAAAATCCAAAAATAATGGTTTTCCTCGTCTCACTAAAAGCTGGAGGTACAGGACTCAATCTCGTTGGCGCCGATACAGTTATCCATTACGATATGTGGTGGAACCCAGCCGTTGAAAATCAGGCAACAGACCGGGTATACCGTATGGGACAGAAAAAATCTGTCTCATCTTATAAGCTGATCACCCTCAACACAATTGAGGAAAAAATTCTTGAAATGCAAAAACGTAAAAAAGGATTGGTCAAGAAAGTTGTGAGCTGCGATGATGAGGCAATTGCGAAATTAACTTGGGAAGACGTCCTCGAACTTTTGAACACCTAAAAAAAGCTATGCAAGCAAAAAAAACATTCAACGATTTAAGAACCATCCTCGCCCGAAAATTTCATCGACTCTCTGGCATTTTTTCAAGCGACATCGGAATTGACTTAGGAACAGCAAATACACTCGTATATGTTCGGGGAAAAGGGATTGTTTTAGCCGAACCATCGGTTGTTGCCGTCGATTCTCTCACAAACGAAGTACTTGC
>DAIDIM010000065.1 GCA_027459365.1 Chlamydiota bacterium | reverse complement strand
TTTTCGACTTTTTTGAGAGGGGCAATATCAATCACGTATATTGCCCCTCTCAAAAAAATCGAAAATCGACCAAAATAATTCCAAAAGGCGACGAACCTGAGGTTACGCACGAGGTCTTAACATGCTGAAACTCATAAAACCGGAAAATCTCGAAGCAAAAATCAATAGTCTCCGCAGGGAAAAGAAGACCATTGCGACCCTCAATGGCTCCTTTGATCTTTTGCATGCCGGGCATTTGTATATTCTTGCTGAGGCAAAAAAGCAGGCAGATATTCTGATTTGTGCATTGAATTCTGACGCGTCGATACAAAAATATAAAAGCCCAAATCGACCCATTATCCCATTACAGTACCGTTTGGAAATGATGGCAGCTCTCACTTTTGTCGATTTTGTCACGTGGTTTGAAGAGACAGATCCGTGTTACATTCTTTCGATCATCAAGCCTGATGTCCATGTCAATGGTGCTGAATATGGAGTCAACTGTGTTGAAGCAAATACAGTCCGTTCTTTTGGCGGGAAAATCCATTTAGTCGATCGTATCCCATCCCTTTCAACATCATCCATTATTGAAAAGATAAAAAAATTATGCGTTTAATTGGACATGTTGATCACGAAGATGACGCGCAAAAGATCACTGAATTCCTCAAGCGAAAAGGGATTGAGACCAGCTGCGAAGGAGCATTTGATTCGGTAACTGGCCAAATGAGCTATCAAATTTGGGGGCACGACGAAGATCGATTGGAAGAGGCCAAACAAGATCTTGAAAGATTTAAAAAAAAGGCCAATCGTGCCGAGTATGAAATTCCCGTAATAGAGGATGAAGTTGCTTTACACCAAGAAGAGATCAAAAAAAAGTCCCCTTTCACTGTCTTTATTATTGGCTTATGTATTTTTATTTACCTGCTGAATTTCGTGCAAGAAATGCAAGAGAGAACCTCTGATCAAGAAATCATCATCACACCTGTTCAAAAAGCCCTTTTTTTTGATTTTCCCCCAGCGCTTGAAAACATCCAGTCCATTCGTAAGACGGATAACATCCCGATATGGCCAGGTTTTTATAACTGGATTGTAGCAAAAGTAAAAGGGGAAAAAATCAAGTCAGCCCCCCTTTTTATTAAAATTCGAGAAGGAGAGGTTTGGCGCTTTGTAACGCCTGCCATTTTGCATACCAATTGGCTCCATATTTTATTTAATATGTTGTGGGTGTGGATCTTAAGTCGAATGGTCGAATTTAGAATCGGGATCTTCAAACTCTTGCTGCTATCCTTGATCATCGCTTTCGGATCAAATGTTGCGCAATACTTAATGGGAGGACCATTTTTCCTCGGCTACTCAGGGGTAGTGCTTGGACTTGCCGGTTTTATTTGGATGCGACAACGAATAGCTCCTTGGGAAGGGTATCCCTTGCCCCGCTCGACTTTTGTATTTTTGATCGTTTATGTATTTGGAATGTTTTTAGTGCAATTGGCCGCTTTTTTCTTACAAATTTTTACAAACATTCAATTCACTCCAATCATTGCAAACACGGCACATATTGTTGGCGCTTTGATCGGAGCAGGTTTAGGCGCTCTCTCCTTTTTTTCGCATAAGGTGAGACGATGACAGTCCGCGATTTAGTGATCCTCGGCAGCTCAAGTCAACAGCCAACACGCTTTAGGAATCATGGAGCCTATCTGCTCCGTTGGAATGATGAGGGGCTCCTGTTTGATCCAGGCGAAGGGACGCAGAGGCAGTTTATTTTTGCAGACATTCCTCCTCCTGTTGTAACTCGAATGTTCATTAGCCATTTTCATGGGGATCACTGTTTGGGCGTTAGCTCCATGTTGATGCGTCTAAACCTCGATAAAATAAAACATCCAATCCACTGCTATTATCCAGCAAGTGGAAAAAAATACTTCGATCGCCTACGACATTGCTGTATTTATCGAGAAAATATCGAAATTATTGAACATCCTGTCAAAGACGCAGGTCTTGTGGAAGATAATGGCAAATTTCGAATTGAAGCAGCCTTTTTGGATCATGGAGTAGAAAATATAGGCTGGAGGATAACAGAACCGGATACGCTCAAATTTGATAAAGAAGCGTTAAAAAATGTCGGGGTTGTTGGACCTATGGTGCGACAACTTGAAAAAGAGGGTCGAATTTGTGTAGGGGATCGTTGGGTTCTTTTGGATGAAGTAAGTCAGATACGCAAAGGGGATAGTTTTGCCTATGTCGTTGATACAAGACCATGTCCAGCGGCATATATTCTTGCAAAAGGTGCAAAGCTATTTCTCTGTGAAAGTACCTATGGTGAAGCAGAAAAAGAGATTGCAGCAGAATATATGCATATGACAGCAAAACAAGCAGCGCTCATTGCCAAAGAATCGGGAGTTCAAATCCTTGTACTCACCCACTTTTCTGCAAGATATAGAGATCCTGAAGAATTAGGCAATGAAGCGCGGACGATTTTTCCAAATACTTTCGTTGCAGAAGATTTTAAACGGATCCCATTCCCCAAATGATCGATCAGTTTTTGAAATATTTAGAAGTTGTAAAAAACGTTTCGCCACATACTCTGCGCGCCTATACATCAGATTTAACCCGTTTTGCAATGTTTGTAGACATTGATCTTGCAAAAGTGACAAAAAAAGAAGTTCGGAGCTACCTTGCAACCCTTCCGAAAAAAACCATTCTGCGCAATCTATCCGCACTACGAAGTTTTTACAAATATGCAATCAGAGAAAAACAGGTCGAACAAAGTCCTCTTGAAGAAATTGCCTCTCCCAAAAGAGAGAAAAAACTTCCCGTCTCCATTACCTATGAACAAGTAGTGCATCTCTTAAATCAGCCAGACCTCAGCAATTACTTGGGTTTTCGAGACCGCGTCATCATGGAGCTTTTCTATAGCTCAGGCCTCCGTTTAAGCGAACTGACGGGGCTCAATCGGAAAGACTTCGATCGGACGGCAATGATCTTGAATATTTTTGGAAAAGGGAAAAAACAAAGACAAGCGCCAATTACCGACAATGCAGCACAGTGGTTAGTCAAATACTTAAGTCATCCCGAACGCAATGAACAGGATCGAGAAGCCATTTTCCTCAATAAGTGGGGAACAAGACTCAACCCCCGCTCTGTCGACCGGAATTTTGCAGCATATCTTCGACAAAGCGGTCTTTCAGAAAGGATCACACCCCACACCATTCGCCATACAATCGCAACGCACTGGCTAGAAAAAGGGATGGATCTCAAAACCATTCAGCTGTTACTCGGCCACACATCTCTTGCAACGACCACAATCTACACGCACGTTTCCACGAAATTAAAACGCGAAGTCTACGATAAAACACACCCAAGAGCTTGATAATCAGTATATTACAAAAGTTTCCTTGAATGAAGGAAAGTTCTGTGGTATCCTTTCCTTAAAGGAAGGAAAGTTTTTGATCAAGCTTTCCTTGGGAGAAGGAAAGCATGGATAACTCATTGATAATCAGTACATTGTTAGTAGAATTTTTTGATAAGTTGAATCGTTTAAAGCACTTATTTATCAGAAAACTTAAATTTCCAGAGGCTCCCGGAAAAATCAAAGTAGCCATGGGGATTCGACGTGCAGGGAAAACCTACTTTGTATATCAAACAATATTGGAATTGATGAATCGGGGAATTCCCAAACAATCGATCTTATACATTAATTTTGAGGATGATCGTTTATATCCATTGGATCAATCAAAACTTGCAGCATTAGTCGATTCGTTTTTCACACTATATCCAGAAAATCATGAACGGTTGTGTTATCTATTTTTAGACGAAATCCAAAATGTGACAGATTGGCCGCTTGTCATACGTCGGTTACATGATAGCAAAAATGTGGAGATATTTCTCACAGGTTCGTCTGCGAAACTTTTAAGTAAAGAGATCGCAACCAGTCTTCGTGGCAGATCGATATCTACTGAAGTGTGGCCATTCAATTTTCGAGAATTCATAAGAGCCAAAAAGATCGAGATTGATGAGACTTTGTACAGTATCAAGACACAAGATCAACTAAAGTTTGCTTTCTCCCAATATTTGTCGATAGGTGGCTTTCCTGAAGTGATCCATTTTTCTGCCGAAGTTCGACAAAAAGTTTTACAAGAGTATATCGATCTTATAGTGTATCGCGATATCGTTGAACGGCACGAAGTACAGCATCCCAGCATTATTAAATATATGATTTTGTCACTCTTTCATAATGTGGGAAGCTTCTTTTCTGTGAATAAATTTTATGATGACTTGAAGACACGAGGTTTTTCAATTGGGAAAGATGCTCTTTACGAATATACAACTTATATTGAAAATGCTTATATAGCATTCTTTGTTCCAAAATATGAACATTCCTTTCGCAAATCTACAGTTGCCCCTAAGAAAGCGTATGCGATTGATACTGGGATATGTCGAGCAGTTACTCTAGACTATGATCACGATTTAGGTCATCTTTTTGAAAATATTGTGTTTTTAGATTTGAAGCGTCAAGGCTATCATGTTTCTTATTACAAAACCGATGAGGGCTATGAAGTCGATTTTCTCGCCCAGAACTCTCAAGGACAAAAGAAGCTTTTCCAGGTAGTCTGGAACATGGATGATCCAAAAACGTTGGAAAGGGAAGAAAGGGCTCTTAAAGCAGCCTTATCAGAATTAAAAGATGCAAATGGAGAGTTAGTGACACTCCATTCTTATCTTCAAAGAGGAATTCAGAATTTTTGACAAAAAAGAAAGAGAGGAAGGACGATAAGTCGGATTTTGTCGCGAGTCATCATTCCTCTAATGCGAAATTTTTAACGCATTTTGTCGTTGGCACAAGTCAGGCGGCAATCTTTGTTTAAAGAGTACCGTTTGCGATTCAAAATCATTTTCTTATCTTTTTTGCCATATCTGCATCAAGATTTTGTGGGTCGAATGGTTTATGGTACTCAAGACTACCAATATAACTCGCAAGGGCTTCTTTTTGCTTTTTAACAATATTCCTTTTTTTGCGTAGACTTCGAGTCTTGATTTGGATTTTTCTAATGGTCATAAATTTCAACCTTTTGAACTTTATCCTACCCAGGACAGATTGAAAATGTCAATCTTACTTGAACTATTCGGAATTTTCAAAAAAATGAGGAAGGACGATAAGCCGGATTTTGTCGCGAGTCATCATTCCTCTAATGCGGCAAGCTTTGTCTAAGAGTACCGCTTGTGATTCAAAAATCGGTTCTGACTTCGTCGGCTTTGCTCCAAATTTTCCATTTTCACTCGCGCCTTGCCGAAAAAGGCAATGGTCGCTCGCTCCAAACGGAAAATTTGGGCAGCCTCCTCGTCATCTTCCGAATTTTGAATCACTCACGGTCCTCGCGGTGCGGAAAACACCTCGACATATTCTGCCTTGCTTCGGATAGGGTTTACAGCGCTCTTTAGTTACCTAAAGAGGATAGACTCCTAAAGTCTAACGTTTCAGCCTGTCTTGTTTGTCACAAGCGGGTTAGTTTCTGTTGCACTTTCCGTCGCCTTACGGCGCCCAAGCTCATCGCTTGGTATCCTTTCCTGCGAAGTCCAGACTTTCCTCTGCTACTTTTGTAACAGCGATGACTTGTCCTTCCTCAAAACGATTATACACTGGTCGCTGCTCTGCGGCGACGTTTTTTCGTAGCGCCTGCTGTCCCTTCGAGACTTTCGCTCTCTTGCCAGTAGTGAATGCGCGAACAATGTTCGCAGAATACAAGGCGCTCACCCTTACGAACAACGTTTTCATGTTGCGCGGTGAGGGCAATATGGCAGCCACTGCAGGCTCTGTTCTCGATGGGTACCACGACTCTGTCTTTCTTATTATTGAGAAGGCGCTCGTAGATTTTCAATACTTCAGGATCGGCTGTTTTTGCTAAATTTTCTCTTTCTACTTTAAGCTCAGAACCTTCTTGATTGATCTGACGAATGCTCGCTTGAATTTCGGTAATGAGATTTTGGCTCCCTTCTTCAGATAATCGGAGCGATTCCTTGATTTTATCGAGGATTTCCTCTTCTAAATTCCTTTTGTCAATGAGATCGCTTGCAATTTGCTCTGTTGCGACACGCTCACGCTCAGAGGTGGACATTTCCTGGTTTAAGGCATTAAAATCTTCCACTTTCTTGATTGAAGTTTGCTTAGACTCAAGCTTTTTAATTTTTTCTTTAATTTCGATGATTTTCGCTTCTTGCCCAGAGATCGCTTTATTGAGTTCAATGATCTCAACTTCTTTGTCTTTTTGTTGCTTTTGGAGGTCATTGCGCAAAGACTCGATATGATCGAGCTCCCCCATCCTTGTCCTTTTTATGCGCATAAGACGGATCATTTTCATGTCGAGTTCTTGAATATTCAATATAGTCTTAAGGGACGGGTGCATTGGGATTCCTCTTATGAAGTAAATACAGGTATTATAGCTAAGCGTTAAGAAATATGCAATTTGTTTTGATTTTCCAAGAAGTATTCTTTATCATTTCGCCAGGTGGTCATGTCCTATTTAAAAAATTATTTCCATAAGGTACCCGAAAAA
>DAIDIM010000114.1 GCA_027459365.1 Chlamydiota bacterium | reverse complement strand
TGCCATTGGCAAGCATGGAGTTGCGATGGTCTCCTCTGTTACACAGGTCTCTCCACCTACTATCTATGCAGGCATTCGTGAATTGAAACGGAAGCCAAATCGAAAAAAATCAGGCCAACGTATTCGTAAAAAGGGGGGAGGGAAAAAAACCATTTTGAGCAAACAGCCTGTAATATCAAAAGAGTTAGAATCTTTGGTGGAACCCTCCACAGAAGGTGATCCAACATCACCTCTGTTATGGGTAAGTAAAAGTCTTAGAAATCTCTCTCGTGAATTGAAGACGAAAGGCTATAATATCGGTTACACAGTCATCTCCAATTTGTTGAAAGACGCTGGATATAGTCTGCAATTGAACAGAAAAGAAAGAGAGGGAAAATCGGTGCCGGATAGAAATGCTCAATTTGAACATATTAATGAACAGGCCAAGATTTTTCTCCGCGAAGGACAGCCTGTGATCTCCGTCGATACCAAGAAAAAAGAACTGGTGGGCAATTATAAAAATTGGGGAAAAGAGTACACGAGAAAGGGAGAACCTGTGGAAGTGAATATGCACGATTTTCCCGATGAGAAAGAAGGGAAAGTAGCGCCCTATGGAGTGTACGATCTTGGCAAAAACAAAGGGTGGGTGGGAGTTGGTATCACAAGTGATACTGCAGAGTTCGCAGTAAATACTATTCGCGATTGGTGGAAAAAGATGGGTAAAAAAGACTACCCCAAAGCATCCAAGTTAATGATTACAGCAGATTGTGGGGGCAGCAATGGCAATAGAGTGAGGCTTTGGAAATGGGAATTACAGAGACTGGCCAACGAATTGCGGAAGGACATTCATGTATGTCACTTTCCTCCAGGAACGAGTAAATGGAATAAAATAGAACACAAAATGTTTAGTTATATCACCCTCAACTGGAGAGGAGTGCCCTTGATCAGCCGAGAAGCGATTGTGCAGTTGATCGGTAACACGACCACAACCACGGGATTAACAATCAAATCACAAATCGATTACAGGACATATGAAAAAGGCAGAGAGGTCGATGACAGGGATTTTGAGAGTATCGGAATCGTTCCCGACAAATTTCATGGAGAGTGGAACTATCGAATTGAACCCATGGTCAGAGTTACTCTTTCTCAATGAAAAACGTGACTTTTCCTCTATGCAGCTCTAAAAGTTATTTCCGGACAACCCCTTAGGGAATAAGGTCCTAGCCCATATTTTTTTCTAAGCTTTATTAAATCAGGAGCTTCAACAGTTATGGCAACGAAATCGAGATTATCGATATGCACAATCTGAAAATTTTTAATTGTAAAAGTATATACTTGACCGACTTCTTCTACAGGCTGAGGGTCTTTCCACTCTTGTACATTGATAACGCTAATATGTGCACCCACAAGACTCTTTGGCTTTTCATATCCAAATGGGACAAAATTTAAATACAGATCATCAATATACCTATCATCCACTTTCACATAGACATAACCATCTTCTCGCTGGTGAAGAACGCCCTGTTTCGGAAGATTGGCTTTGACCCAAGGGAGTTCTTTTTTATAGACGGAAGAAATATCTTGCGAACGAGTCTCATTCGCGGAAATACCCACTGCAAATACAAAAGTAAGAATGAATAAGAAGAAAAATTTTTTATTTCTCATGATAATTGAGCAAAAAAAAACTCGCCGATTTCTCGGCGAGTACAGCCTTTTATGATTTCTCATTAAAGGATTAATTCAGTTGTTTCTATAAACAGAATTAACTACCTAAAGTAACTACTGAATCTGTATCTATAAGATTTCTCTTAAAAGATACTTGTATTGTTTGACAATGATTTCTCAAAGAACAAACAATAAGTCTTCGAGCCGCTCTTTGTTTATCGCGTCTCTCTAATTCTTATCTTATAAATTAAACATTTTTTATACAAATAAAAAATATTAATTATTCAGAATGAACAAGTTCCGCAATTGAAATACGAAATGGATTATTTAAGGAATAACGGAATAGAGGAATCAATGAGTGATAAATTTGATCCCTTTTCTTGAGTGTCAAGCGCAACCAAAAAATGATCCACCAACCGAAAAAATCGCCCTATAGTATCATGCGAGCGAAGGCAGAAGAAATATCTTGCGTACGACTCTCATTTACGGGAGATACTCAATGCAAATACAAAAGTAAGAATGAATATCTCACCTTACGCAAAAGCCCTTAAAAATCATTTGATCAAACACGTCGACTGAGTGTAAAACTTTTGTTCAATCTTTGGAGAAAGGTTATGAACAAAATGCTCGATATCTATTCGGATTACTTAATTGCTCAAAATCAATAT
>DAIDIM010000079.1 GCA_027459365.1 Chlamydiota bacterium | reverse complement strand
GCCAGCGAGGAAGTCATGAAATTGTACAAAGTCCAGTTAATGTATAGTTAAAATGTCAAGAGGATTATGCAACTTTTTTTCCTCTCGTTTATACAGGTCTTCGCCTAAGAACGAAACAATTACATGAGGGGATGGCAAGAGCTCTTCCCTCACAACCTTTGCCACATCCTCTTTTGTTGCTGATAAAACCGCATTGCGAAACTTTTCCCTCTCTTCCAGGGTCCTTCCAGAGCGAGCCCAAGCATAGGCAGTTCTTGCTCGATTTCCTGGCGGAATAGGCACATCTAATGCTTGGATTGCACCAAATTTGGCCTCTTCTAGATCTTGAGCACTAAATTTGCCAAGACTGATTTTTTCCAGTCCGATTTGGAACTCCTGGATTGTGCGCGATAAATTGGGATCTCGATAGGAGTAAAAGTGAAAACTGCCTGTTTGGGGAGTATAACTTGCACTACTTCCATAAGCGCCCCCTTTTTCACGAATTTCTTTATGTAGGTGAATGTTATCGAGTAGTTCAGTTGCAAGAACAAGAAACGGAGAACGGGGATCTCGATAGGTGATTGTACGTTGACCTCGTGCTGTAAATGCGACAGGAGAAGAGATAAAACGGGCCTGAGAGGTTTGTTTTTTTGGTTGGAAGTCACTTTTCCATGGCGTTATCGCTCGATATTTCATTTTATTGTGCAAATTGAAAAAAGAGTGATTTTTTATTTCTTCAAAAGTGTTTTCTTCACATGATATCACCAGATGAGGAGCTCCTTTTCCTAAAAGGATATTTTGAATCCGATGGAGCTCTTCGGGAATTTTTTCTGGATTTTTGATCCAATTGAGAACTGCTTGGTAATAGGCAAGGCCATTCCATTGATCTAAGACAAATGCGACTTTAGAAAAATTGAGAAGCGATGTTTGAATCGCATAATTGATTGCATTTTTTGTTAATCGATTTTGCAATTCGGTTGCGCTTTGTGCTAAGAGCTCCTGAATTCGCTCTCGATCTGAGCAATCAACCCCTTGCATAAAATCGGCAAAAATGGAAAAAAGTTTTTCACTATTTCGAGCTAAAGCCTTACCGCGGAGAGAAAAATAGGGTTGAAAATCGGGCGTTTCCATTGAAGTATGGATGGCAAGGGAGGCATGCAGCCCACCAGTATAAGCTTGTTGAAAGGCTAGATTTTCTGCGTAATCTCTTCCTCCACAACCAAGCTCAGTCATGAAATTGATGTATAATGAAACCAGTGGAAGATCTTTTTCCTGAATTTCTGGAAGATCAAAGATCAGATCTGCATAGAGAATTTGGTTTGTAAAGCAAGGATGATGAAAAACCTGCAGTTGCTCCATTTGTGTACAAAAAAGGGGATAATCTTTCACTTTTCGTGTGATATCTGACAAATGAAGTTTCGGAAGGCAATCCAAAGATTGGGTTTCGATCGATTCTTGGTATTTGGCGAGCTTTTTTGTTAAGTCAAGAATTTCTTGAACATCGATCTTTGGAAGTAGATTTTGTAATCTCTCTTCCTCTTCTTTTCTCTCTTCAGCCGCAAGCGTCGCGTCTGGAGTAAAAATCAATTCCACATAATGGGGATTATCGAGGAAATATTTGCGGATGAGCCTTTTCAAGAATTGTGGGTCTTTTAAATCTTGTTCTAGCATTCGGAAAAGGGTATGAATGAGGAGCGCACTTTCTGGCTCACTGCCATGCTGTTTGATTAGAGCCGATCGAAAGAAAAGAGAAAGACCAAAGGGAATCCCTTCCCCTGCAATTTCTGTCCTTTCAAATTCTAATTGATGTAAAGATGCTTCAATTTCCTCTTCTGTAAATGTACTTTTTTCTAACGTTTCAAAGAGCAGTTTTTTTAAAGCGCTCGCATTTTTAGAAACACAACCCTTAAAAACAAAAGAAAAGGGGATTTCGCTCATTTCAACATCAACAGAAGAATCTGCGCTTGTACAAAGCCCCGACTTTAACGCGGCCATTTTCAAAACAGAAGCATCTGTATCCATGAGGAGACTATCTAATAGACTAAGAGCCAATACCTCTTCCTGATCAAGAAGTGATGTTGTGAGAAATGAAAAGACAATCCATGTCTTTTTATCGATCGGTTCTGATTCTGCAATCGGGTATGATTCTTTTACAACTACTGGTTTTGAAAACCTTCTTTGCGTCGGTATTGGTGGGAGGGGGTCGACTTTCTTCACATCGGAAAGGGCGTTTTCAAGCAAGAAATCCAAATGTCTTTCAAGTGGCAAATTGCCATAAAAGAAAAAAATACAGCGTGATGGATGGTAATATGTGCGATGGAAATTTTTAAGCTCATCATATGTAAGATTCGGAATGTCTCGCGGATTTCCTCCCGAATTGACAGCATAGGGAAGATCTGGAGTTAAATGTTTTAAAACACATTCCCAAAGTCTTGGCTCCGGTGATGATAAAACTCCTTTCATTTCATTATACACAACTCCTTGAAATGCAAGCTTTTTTTGATCAATCAATTCAAGTCTATGCCCCTCTTGCAAGAAGCTCATCAGTTTAAGCTCTGGGTGAAACACCGCATCTAAGTAGACTTCTAACAAATTGTAGAAATCCTTCTCAACTTGAGAACTTGCCGGATAACAGGTAAAGTCTTGTCCGGTCAATGCGTTCATATAGGTATTTAGGCTGCGCCGTGTCATTGAGAAAAAAGGATCTTTGATTGGGAATTTTTTTGAGCCACATAACACGATGTGTTCCAAAATATGGGCAACCCCGTTTGAGGAAGAGGGGAGAGTCTGAAAAGAGAGGCAAAAGAGATTTTCCGGATCGGAGTTAGCAATGTGCATGACGGAAGCGCCTGTTGGCTCATGCACAGCTTCAACCAAAGTACTTTGCAGCTCTTTTAAGGGAATATTTTTAGTTCCTTTAAAAGAGCGATAGGTAGACCCAACTCTCATTTAAGAGTTTCTAAAAGGATTAATGTCTGTTTCAATCGGAGTTGGAGAGTATTGATTGACCTCAGATTCTCCGGCAGATCTCATGCACTCTCGCGCCATGTAATTACATTCGCCTAGCAGTAGAAGTAGATGGTTCCTGTGAGCCGTGAGCAC
This sequence comes from Chlamydiota bacterium, assembly GCA_027459365.1. Lineage (GTDB taxonomy): Bacteria > Chlamydiota > Chlamydiia > Chlamydiales > SM23-39 > DAIDHZ01. The sequence continues at coordinate 3,073 of DAIDIM010000079.1, read as the reverse complement.
CTCAGCACTTGCTCTTCGCTTCACGTCTGCTTGTAGTTTTTTCCAAGCCCCATTAATTTTCTCTTGAAGACCTCTATATGCTCTCCAAAGAGACTCCTGATTAGACGTGGAAGATTTCTCTTTTCTAGATCTCTTTTTCGCGCTCTTTTTTACCACCCTTTTTTTTAAGGGAACTTTTTTGGTTGCTCTTTTTTTTCCAACTGATTTTCGCGATGATTGTTTCTTTGCTCGTTTTTTTGCTCTGGCCGCCATAGAACTTCTCCGTAACTTTAAGCGCATTCTATAGATCAAATGAAAAAGTTGTCAAATAAATATTTTTTTAGTACTCTAGCAAATTACATTGAACAATAGGAGAAAATAAGTATGAAAAAAATAATGTTAATGGCAGCAGCTTTCAGTTTTAACGGTTTATTCGCGCAAGAACAGTTCGATGATAACGAAAGCGAAAAGCAAGAAATAGAAGTGATTGGCGCAGCAGAAAATGCAGCCGATGTAGGTCCAAGCGACGTAGCAGCGGAGCCGGAAGAGAAAAAACAACAACAAGATGTGGCTCAATTCGGCAATGACGATTCAGAGAACAACCACGAAAACGATTCTGAAGAGTAATTACAACTTTTCCAAATTGAGGTGAACACCCCGAAACGGGGTTCGTTTGCCTCAATTTCTGATCTCAGTACAAAAATCTAAAGAGATACATCGGAATTGTTCCTTGAGAACCTGTGAGAATGTCATCGCAAATCACAAATCCGTTCTTTTTCTCGTTGATCTGTTTGTGGCTCTTATTCTTACCACCAATTTCGAAAATCATATCGTCAATTGTGAAATCACCAATCCGGCTATAAAAGATTGATTTTCCAACATTTTGGATCTGATTGACAAAAAAGGTTTCTCGAATCTTTCCAAGAGACTGATCTTGAGTTAGAGGAACATAAGCAGCATGCATTAAATTGCTGTTTTCAGGATACATTTTGACAGGATTGCGAAGAGCTGTTTTTCCCGTAAAGATGGATAGTGGCATGTCAGGAATTGCCTAGTTTTTGATAATTTTGGTATCAAGTAAAGATTCCACTTTCCATACACCGTACTTCCATCTACAATCTTCTCCTTACTTCAACCCCAAGGAGCATTATGAGTTCACAACCATCAGACTATTTTTTCCCATCACGACCTGACAAAACCTTGCAATGGCTTGAGGAAAGTCGTGATTCTTGGAAAGAGAAAACCAAAGTGACAAAAGATGATCTTAAAAAACAAAAATTAGCCGTGAAACGAGCGAGAAGAGGTCGTGATCTGCTTCATGAGGAGCTATCGAAGGAAAAAACTGCCCATTACCGGGCTAGAGAAGAACTGAGTCAAAAAGACATCGAGATCGCAGGGCTTAAAACTCAACTGGAGAAAGCAATTCAGCAGGTAGAAGAGTTAAAAAAAAAGAGATTGCTCCGCTCACTGGTAGGCCTCACAACCACACATACTGGAACAGCATCATAACAACTGTTCTGTCACTCATGCATGCAGCGTGTTTGAGCTTTTCAGGAACAGCCCATGCAATGGAGTTCTTCCACGGGCAGAACAAACTTGATCGAGCGCCTGCTGTGGAAACATGCATTCAATGGGAGATGAAGCTTGGATTGTACAAACTCACACGCCCCAAAGAAGAAGCAGACGACTGGATATGGATTGCAGATCACGTTGTGAGTAAGGGGGTTCACAAATGTCTTGTAGTTTTGGGCGTTCGCATGAGTACCCTTCTAAAGAAAGACGATTTGACCATCACGTTTGAAGACGTCGAGCCCCTTGGAATTGTTCCTATGAAAACTAGTAATGGAGGGTTAGTGCAGGCAGAGCTCTCGGAGATACTGGAGGCAAACCGTGGGATTCCACCACTTGCTTTTATAAAAGATCATGGATCTGACCTTCGGTGTGGAGGAAGGCTCTTCTGTGAAGCCCACCCTAGTGTCATTGACATTTACGATGTGCCGCATAAGATTGCCTGTTTGTATGAGCATCAACTTAGAGACGACGAATTGTGGGGAAGTTTTACGAAAAAATGCGCCAACTTCAAAAAACAGGTGCAACTGACGGAATATTCAAATATAGCTCCGCCGAATCAACGATCAAAAGCACGCTACCACAATATTGATGAGCTTGTGGATTGGAGCACTGATCAACTGCTTCATTTTGGAGAACTGTCTCCAGAAGAGCAAAGGAAGCTCAAGTGGTTGAAGGAGTATGAAGCCAAGTTGGAATATTGGAAACAACTGGTTTGTATAGGGAGGACTACCAGGAACTTTGTCCGCAAAAATGGTCTCTGGGTTGATTGTTATGAGCAACTAGAGGATCATTTAGTGGGGATGGAACTTTGTTCGCAAGCTGATGAGTTTGCTTGTGAGTTAGTCGATTTTATCGAGGAGCAGGGCAGTAGAGTGCCTGAAGGTAAACGAGTCATTGGATCGTCAGAGATAATAGAGTCCTTATTTGGAAAACACAAAAGTGTCAGTGAAAAAGGCCCGAAGCCAATGGGCAGGTTAATTCTATCGATGGCAAGCAGAGTTGGCGAACGGCCAACCGAGGTGCTTGTAGAAACCGCGTTTGAACAAATCAAAGAACGAGACGTCAACAAGTGGTTGGAAAATGCATTTTGTTAAGGAAAATTTTGGAAGAGAAATGGAATCACTCAGATTGAGGGATTTAGGGTGATTCCTGACATGCCAGATGTTCACCTACCTCTTTCGTCGGTAGGTGAAAAAGTAGCTCTCGCAAAATTTTTTTCTCAAAAAATATAAAAATATTTAATCTCGACTTATGTCATTTTTTGATCGCATCTCCGGTGAGAGCGTCCGCGCTTTTATTATTTTTTTACTCGTCAATAGGGACGTTGCTGCTATTAACTCGCAAAAAAATAATAAAATCATCGGACGCCTCCTTCGGATCTGCCTTTCAAAAAATGACATAAGTCGAGTTAATAATATCTTGATATGAAACCAACATACGAGGAATTAGAAGTCAAGTTACGTGATACTGAAGCTAGACTTCGTCGGTGATTGTTCATAAGGCGCCTCGTGGCGCACTGCAA
>DAIDIM010000053.1 GCA_027459365.1 Chlamydiota bacterium | reverse complement strand
AATATCCCAAATCTCCTCGAAGAATTCACACCGAGAATGGCTCATTCAAGGCATTTCTGGGGAAAAAAAGAATTCGGGCTGCAATGGGAGGTCCACTGCCAGCCCTTTTAAGATGAAAATTTAGGCGCAACACAGCTGTTTCGCAGCATCCTTGACATCAACATCGTCTTGAAGTCTGGTACTTGCATATTTAACAGCCTCTTTGTCGCTTTTCACTGCTGCAAGAACAACCTCTTTGTCATCTTTCAATCGATCGCTTGCAAATTGAAGTAACCATCCGCGAGATTTAAATTTAACCCCTAAAAGCATGAATTCCTTGTTATCGCATGGATAATTGTGAGCTTTGATAAAATCTTCAAACTCTTTTCGGCTTGGTTTGAATAAAGCCCAGCGAAAAAGATAATCATTCATTCTATATTTTGGTTTACAAGAATTGTCGCAAAAACGTGACCCATGATCCTTATGAAGATGAAGATAATGAAGCTTATCATAAATAGATTCTTCAAAATCCTCTATATTAAATCCAGGATGCGCTTTAATCGCTTCCATAATCTCTTCGTTTTCAGCCCATTTTTTTTCTCCAATCATATCTAATGCTATCCAACCCATCCGCTGTACTGCAAAAAGTACTACATCCTCATCATTTTTAAGGCGCTTGCTTGCATACATAACAACCTCCGGACACCTTTTCATTGAGGCCAGAACACTCTCTTTATCGTCAGAATTCCAAGGGACTCCTGTCCGTTCAGATAGATCCCTACTTAAAAGAAAATCTCCCAATTTCTCTCCCAGTGCAACTAAAATATTTCCAATAACAGGAATTGTGAGGATGATACAGCGATCAACGTTTTTTTCGTTCAAATATGTGTAGTAATGATTACTTGCAATCGTTTCGGCGTCCATAAATGGAAGCACTACTGTCTTCTGAAATAAATTCACTAGATTGGTCGCGGTACTAACGATTGGGATATAATCACATACCTTATCTACTTTAACAAGAAAATTTGCTGAAATCATGTTAATTCCTATTTAAAATTTCCGAGAGATAATAAATAGAAATCTGAAATTATTCAATATGGAATTATTTTTTTAGATATCGTATTGGCGACGACTCTTGTATAGAGTTCCACCTTTGCTTTCAAAGGTGGAAAATGGGGCATATCTTCTTAAAACTGCACAGTTGCGCTTAGAGTCAATCCATGCATATTGAGGTCGCTTGGTGAGGCGCCTGAACCGATGAATGCCAAATCAGTTAAAGCTCGGATCATATTTTGTGACCACAAGTAGTTGAAATCATACGTCGCTGTAAAATCAAGGTGCCAGTTTTGGCTTGCAGGACACCAGCCCCATCCAGCTCCAAGATTTGCTTCTAACATAGGACGAAGGACTCCAACAGGATCGCTGGAAAATTGAATCGGACTTCCTCCAGCTATAGTCGTGTCTTCTGAATGGGTGATACTTGTATATCGGGTATAGAGCAAACTACCGCCTATTTCCCCTTGGAGTCTAAAACCCATACCCAGCAAGTAATGAGTCTCTACTCCGGCTCTTGGTCCGATTGCCCATGAATGGGAACGATTGTGAGAGGTCAAATTCGAAGTGGGAGGCGTCACATTCAGTAAGTTGCTGAGTGTTACATCAAAAGATTGCTTGATTAAGCTCACCCTTAAACCTGCAAATGGATTGACAGTGATGCACATCCCTTGATAGAAAGGTCGTGACAGAGTCAAATCAATCCAATCAAGATCTAAATCCCATGACGCACGAAGTCCACCCGCGGCAAGGGTTTGATTTAATGGGGATAACGGAAAGAACCAATTAGTTGTTAATAATGCGCCTACACCAGGTGATAAAGTGGGAGCGGATCTAGTCGTATTTGTTTCAGTGTGGAATCGTGTCCAGCCGAGATTCCAAATCCAAGAATCGCAACCAACTACTGAGCCTAACTCGAGTTTAAATCCTGAATGATAATCAAAATCTGAGAAAATAGCTCTCGACCCTTCTCCTGTAAAGATAGGAGAAACTGTAACGGCACCTGGAGAAAAACTCATAGTTGTAGCAAGATCAAGCCCTTCCTCTGCAGCGTGCCAATATATCCATGATACAGAACCGATGATGTTTCCCCAAGAGCAATCAAGTTGCAAAGCTGAGGGGATATTATAGGCTTGGCATCCCCCGGTAAGACAACAATCGCCATTACAATGACATGCCCAATTACAGCAGGAATTTCTGTATTGCGGAGATTCACATTGTTGAGCATGCAAGCCCATGCACATTAAACTACAAATAATTGATAAGATGATTTTTTTCATTTTGTCCCCTTGCGTATATGCACTCAATCTCTCCCATTTAAGATTTTTTTTCAAATTATTTATTGCCATAATCTATTTTTTTTGACAAGATGGTTTCATTTCAAACGTTGGAGAAAAACATGAAAATGATTGAACGATTTGTACTGAGTGCGAGTAGATTGTTGCATTTTGTTTGCATAATTTCTTTTTTGCAAATACATGGGGGAGGACAACCCAACCCTCCAATTTGGCCCAGTAATGTGAAAGTCTATGATCCTACAATGATTGCGACGATTCAGTCTGACATGGATGCAGCCTATACGACAAATGGAAATGGATCTGGACAAACATGGAATGGGGCTCCCTCAACCAATGGCGGAGCAAATCCGACGCCAACAAATAACGTTTTTCCGCAAGCGCAATGGAATGATAACGGGCAGTTTAATACTAATAGATATGCATTTCTATTCAAGCCAGGCAACTATACCGGGCTCAATGTATATGTGGGGTATTATACATCGGTGATGGGACTTGGCACCGATCCGACACAAACAACGATCGATTACATTTCCTGTTTCATGGGAAATGGAAATGCAGATACACCTATTTGTCCTGCCGGTTTGAGTGGACATGCGAATTTATTGACAGGTGCTTTGAATACATTTTGGAGATCGCTAGAAAATTTCACTACAAATCCAAATACTGCAGGGAATGTTTGGTGGCCTACCGCCAATCCAGGAATGACGTGGGCAGTTTCTCAAAGCTGTCCTATCAGGAAAGTAAAAATCAATGGCAATCTCTATCTATTCCAATTATTAGCTCATCCTGGCTTGCCCTTACCGTACAACTATAGCAGCGCTTCTGCAAGTGGTGGTTTTATTGCAGATTGTGTGATCAATGGTATAGATACTTCAAATAGTGCTGTCACAATGGGATCCCAGCAGCAATTTTTCGTCAGAAATTCTAATGTAACTTCTGCAGGCAGCAAGCCTCCCTTTAGTAACGGAGTATGGAACCAAGTATTCGTAGGGACTATAGGGGCGCCCGCCTCGAACTGTGGTAATTGCCCGGGCCAGACCAATTCACCAAAATGTCCACTTACTAATTGTAATGGATGTCTGCCAAGTTGCACGCAAGGTGATACAGGAAATCCCTATACAACAATTCAGGCGACACCAATCATCGCTGAAAAGCCTTATATCGTTTTCGGTCACCTACCCGGCAAATTTGAGTTGGCAATTCCTCCCGCAGAAAATAATAAAATCGGAACTTCTCTCGATAACCCAGCTGTTGTTCCTACGTATGTTGATTTTGTAAATGTATATGTGGCCACAGCCAATGATACTGCGGCAACGATCAATGCGCAAATAGCTCTTGGTAATCATATTATTTTGACTCCTGGCATCTATAATTTGACCGATACAATCAATATTAATCAGCAAGGTTTAGTCCTTCTTGGAATTGGCTTCCCCACGTTGATTTCTACTACAGGAAAGCCTTGTATTTTGGTGAGTGCACAAAACGTTAGAGTGGGTGGTGTTCTTTTACAAGCGGGACCGAGTACCCCGGCGACTCCTACACTCCTACAATGGGGAACGACTCGTACCGACGGGCAAAATGGGTTTCTCTATGATTGTTTTACTCGAACCGGTCGATTTCAAAACAACCCGGTAGAACCCTCTAACCCAGCTACTTTGATGGTGCATATCATCAGTAATAGTGTGGTTTGCGATAATCTTTGGTTGTGGCGCGCAGATCATGACACGCAAGGTCTGGTGAAAAATCAAAATAATTATTGCAAGACTGCATTTTTAGTCGATGGCGATCATGTCACTGCTTACGGGCTTGCCGGAGAACATACTTTGGGCGATATAACTATGTGGAATGGGAACTATGGTGAGTGTTATTTTTACCAAGCCGAATTTCCATACGATGCACAGCTTGGATTTAATGCAACGGGATATAGGGTCGGCGCTTCTGTTACAAACCATAAGGGTTGGGGAGTCGGAGTCTACAGCTTTTTCAGAGACTTCAATATCACTGTACCAGATGGCATTCACGTAAACAATCCAGTCCCAGGGATTCAGTTTACGAATGCACTCACTCGCTATTTAGGGGGAAATGGGGGCATTACGAGTGTTCTCAATGGCCTCGGAGTGAATACCAACCTACCGACTCCAGCAGTTAATATTAATACTCCAGGACCTGCTTATTTATGCGACTTTATAGGTACTACTGGAGGAATAATTTATCGTCCTGAAATACGAGCCAGACACATTTTGCCTTAGGGGGTTTTATTTGGAAGTTATCGGTGATCAATCGTTTTCGGCTTGCACCAGACGCCTATGGTGCTGAACCATAGGCCTGATGCGATGCTCAATACGATTGTTAGAGGAGGGAAAAAGGCTCCGAGATTCAGCAAGAGTAGGATTCCGGAGACTGCGAAAATAAATGATGCGATTCGAAAGGACCACCGGTTTGTCGGTTTTATCTTCATTAGATCGTAAATCAAAAGGCCGATTGCAACGCCTAGGAGAATGCCAAATTGGAGCTCTTTCCAAAAAAGCAATGCTGCAAAAGGGAAGAGAAAGCTCAAGAGTCTAGAATAGGGGCTGAATAGAGGGAATATTTTTGCATAGACGAGGAGAAGGATTCCCCCTACGAATATGCCTCCTAAGATGTCAGTTGGAAAGTGGGCTCCGAGATAAACTCTTGAAAAGCAATATGTTAAGGAGAATAGGATGCCGAGTAATTGTATGATTCTTTGTCTGCACTCAATGATCAGAAGTCCGGCGTAAAGAGTTGCTGTTTGAGCTACTCCGCTTGGGAAACCTAATGTTTTGGGGCAAATAATTCCGAGTGTGGGGTCCAATTGACAAGGCCTTGGTAAATGAAAAAGAGATTTCAATAGTTCACTGACGAGCCAACTTAAAATGAATAGATAGAAGATGCGAATTCCAATGGTTCTATTGACTAGATACCATACTGCCGCAATGATGATGTATACAACAGAAAAGGAATCAACGTAGTTCCAAAGGATAAAGAATTGATCCCAAAATGGTGATCTGATCATCTCTTGAAGACGGGAAATCCATTGAAGCTCAATGTTGTAAATCATAGGAAATGTTTCCCGAGCAGACCCGCAAGCTTCATCATATCAATCGGCTCTTTTGTCCCGAAGACTTTTGCAAGCTTCTCATCAGGTTTAATGAGCCGTTTATTCTTTGGATCTTGGAGTTTGTGTTTTTTGATATATTCCCAGATTTTTTTTGTCGTTTCTGGCCGGCTTAAAGAATCGGAGCCGACAACTGCTGCTAATTCTGGGGAAAGTTGATTTGCGCTTTGAGTGCGGGATGATGTTTTTTTAGACCCTTTTTTGAAAGCTTTGCCCCCTTTTTTGACATAAGGGGTTTTGGAATGGTGCGCATCATATTTTTCTTCAAGCTGTTCAATTCTATTGACGATCACATCACAATCGGGAAAATTAGAGCATGAGAAGAATGTTTTGCCAAAGCGCGATTTTCGGGCTGTCATTCGACCATCGCATCCAAGAGCCGGACATGCGGGAAGATCTCCCGTTTGATACACTTTCTCCCCTTTTTTCGGAATATTGACGATCCCTTTACATTCTGGATATTTAGAACAACCGAGAAATGGCCCAAATTTCCCATGTCGTAGGATCATGGAGGAAGAACAATTGGGACACTTTTGATCCCAATCAAAGTTTGGGTCGTAATCTTCTTTGTTGAAACTCATCGCTTCGACGGGGGCTGTAAATGCACAGTCTGGATAGTTTGAACAACCATAAAAATATTTGTTGCGAGACCAAATTTTTTGCAGTTTATGACCGCAGTTTGGGCAATCGAGATCTGTTAAAACGCGAGGAACCAAGGCCTCTTTTTCTGCCTTTTCAACAAGGGGAATAAAGTCCTTCCAAAAGTCTCGAATGATCCCTTTCCAATCCTTATTATGCTCTGCAACTTGCTCAAGTTGATCTTCCATCTGCGCAGTAAAGGTGACATCCATAATCGGCGCAAAATTTTCCTCTAGCATTTGGCAAATCACTCTTCCGAGTTCTGTCGGTTTTAACGATTGATTTTCCTTAATCGTGTACTCACGACTCTGAATCTTATTCATGATCGATGCGTATGTTGAAGGACGGCCGATCCCTAAACGCTCCAATTCTTTGACTAGAGAGGCTTCGGTAAAACGTGGGGGTGCCTTTGTGAAAGATTGCGTTGCGTCCACTTTTTTCAAATCAAGTGGAGTATTTGCAATAAGAGGTGGCAGGATTTTTTCTCCATCTTCTTCATCGATTGCAGATGTTGGATCTTTCTTCTCTTCATATGCTGCCAAATACCCCTTAAATTTGATGACAGACCCTGAAGCGCGCAAAAGGAGATTTTGATCTGTTTCGATATCTGCCGAAACCGTGTCATAAATCGCTGGATTCATCTGTGAAGCGATGAATCGTCTCCAGATGAGGAGATAAATTTTATATTCGTCTGCGGAAAGATATTGTCTGATTTTTTCAGGATCTCTCTCTAGAGAGGTTGGACGAATGGCTTCGTGCGCCTCTTGAGCACTTTTTTTAGATGCGTAAATTCGGGGTTCATTGGGTAGGTATTCGGGCCCAAACGTCGATTGAATATATTGTCGTGCAGCTTGGATTGCTTCCGGTGCAACGCTCACTGCATCTGTACGCATATAGGTGATCAAGCCTTCCGTCTCTTCGCCGAGATCAATCCCTTCATAAAGGCTCTGCGCAATACTCATTGTGCGGGATACAGAAAAACCGTAATGTCGGCTAGCCTCTTGTTGCAATGTAGATGTGATGAATGGTGGTACAGGCTGTCGTTTCTTCTCCTTTCGATCTACCTCTCCCACTTTGTAATGGGCTTTCTTTAAACGGGCAACGAGAGAATCGGCTGTCTTTTTATCGGGGATTAAAAAACATTTTTTATCGCCTATGGGCTCTTTTTCGACTTTAAGGCCATCTACCGAATGGAGAACTGCCGAAAAAGGTGTTGGGTTGTCTTTTGGTTGAAGCAAAGAGGCAAGTGTCCAATATTCGACAGGTTTGAATGCTTCAATTGCCTTTTCACGATCTACGACCAGTTTGAGTGCGACCGATTGGACACGACCTGCAGAAGATCCGCTTTTCCCCCTTTTTACCTTTCTTGTGAGTATAGGAGAGATTTTATATCCCACAATCCGATCGAGTAACCTTCTTGTTTGCTGTGCATTCACAAGATCCATATCGATATCGCGCGGATGGGCTAAAGACTCTTGAACAGCACTTTTTGTAATCGACTGAAACGTAGCTCTTTTGATGTTTGTCCCTTTTGGCAAAATCGATGCGATGTGCCAAGCGATTGCCTCCCCTTCTCGATCAGGATCGGGTGATAGATAAACAACATCTGCTTTTTTAGCTGCCTCTTGCAGCTTCTTAATCACCTCTTTTTTATCGGGCATTGTCACATATTTCGGCTCAAAATCGTGCTCGATATCAATTCCAAACTCTTTGGCTGGCAGATCGCGAATATGTCCTATGGAGGATTCAAAAGCAAAACGGGACCCTAAAAATTTGCGCAGGGTCTTAATTTTAGCCGGAGATTCTACGATGACAAGAGATTTGGTCATAGTTGACTATACTAACCAATTTTTTACATTCTAGTACATAGTTAAAAAATTTTTGGGCGTGAAAGCTGCCGAGAGCTATATACTTGCTACTGGTTTTTGAATTCTATGTACTTATCTAAGACAAAAGATTGGAAGCGCTTGCGAAACTTTTCTTGAGAAAACTTAAGGGACTGCTCTCTACATTTTTTTGGATCAAATTCCATCCCTTCAAATTCTTTGATTGCATTCAGAAGAGAGGGTACATTCTGTTCTTTAAAAAAAAGGCCCGTCGTATTTGGAATCATCGTTTCCAAAAGACCCCCTTTTTCAAGGCCAATCACGGGGGTTCCTGTCGCCATTGCCTCTACTGGTAAAATCCCAAAATCTTCAACCGCGGTAAAAACAAAAGCTTTTGCTTTTTGCAAATATGTTTTCAACTGCTCGTTTGATTGATTGCTTAAGAATTCAATATTTTTCTTTGCACGGGATATTAAATTTTCCTTTTCTTTTCCATCTCCAATGACAATCAGTTTCTTGTCTGGCATGCGGGCAAAGGCATCCACAATCAGATCAATCCGTTTATTGCTCACAAGTCTAGAAGCGGTTAGATAATAATCTTCTTTCTTTTCTTGTAATTCATAATATGTCGTATTTACAGGCGGATAAATAACAACTGCTTTTCTCCGATAAAACTTCTTGATTCTAGAGGCTACAAATTGCGAATTGGCAATGAAATGATCGACTCGATGCGAAGAATGGACATCCCATGAGCGCAAATATTGGAGGGCAAGTTTAGTGAGAAGCCCTTTGATTCCTCGATCAAGCTTTGCCTCTTTCAGATATGAATGCATTAAATCCCATGCATATCTAACTGGTGTATGACAATAGCAAATATGGAGTTGTTCTGGATGTGTAATCACACCCTTGGCCACGCAATGAGAGGAGGAGAGAATCAGGTCATATTTGTGCAGATCGAACTGCTCAATTGCAAGGGGAAATAGGGGGAGATAATTTCGATGCTTTGTCTTTGCAAATGGGAGTTTTTGGATGAAAGAGGTTTTAATATCTAATTCTTGAAAATAGCTTCCCACCATTTTTTTTGGATCGAAAATGAGTGTGTAAATCGGGGATGGAATAAGACGATGCATCTCCTCTAAAACGTTTTCGCTTCCACCTACCGGAGAGGTAAGCCAATCGTGAATCATCACACTTTTCATAATTAAGTATGGTAGATCTCTTCGCTTTTTTTAGCTATGTGAATAAACTTCCTATTTGGTAAACTTCAATCCCATGATTAGCGTGTCCAATAGTTTATCGTTTCTACGTATTCCGCTCGCTTTTTTATTCATAAGCGAGAATGTAACTGTTCGATTGATTGCTGTTCTTTTGGCAATGGTGACAGATAGCATCGATGGATATATTGCACGAAAAAATCATTCCGTTTCTCGGTTCGGAGCCTTTCTCGATCCTGTTGCTGACAAGTTTTTTGTTTACTTTGCACTTTTAGTTCTTTTCCTAGAGGGGAAATTAGGGATTTTTCAAATGATTGCTATGATTTCCCGGGACATTGTCATTTTTAGCTACGGGATTTTGATGATTGTCACAGGGAAAGCAAGGTCGATTGTTTTTCGCTCTATCAGAGCTGGAAAAGTGGCAACGGCACTCCAGTTTTGCGTCCTTATTGGGCTTATTTATCAGGTCACTTTTTCTTGGGCTACATTTGCCGTTTTTATTGCTGTTGGCGTACTTGCCTTCTTCGAATTGTTTAACCCTCAGAAACATTTGATTTTTCATGACTGATGAGGAATTGCTTTCCTTGAACCGCTTGGGATTCATTCCCGGCCCAAAAGAATCAGAGGAAAAATATCTACAAAGGGTTGAATCGACAAAATCGGCATTTTTAAAATTAGGAGAAGAGGCCATTCCCACTTCACATTGGGAGTGGGTTGAAAAAAAGTTATGTGATGGATTTGACTTTATCCCACGATCTCTCCCTGCATTTTATTCCAATAGGGCTCTTGCATTATGGCAAGGGGCTGCCGCTTGGGTCGAACGAGATCAGATCTTAGCCATTCAACTCAGAACTGCTTTTAAAAAAGGTTCTTTCTTAGGAATTTACAGTCGGAGCGAAATTTTAGCCCACGAAGCTGTGCACGCAGCGCGGTCTGCATTTCCAGCTGATATCTGGGATGAATATTTCGCATATATGACTTCAGAAAAACCTTGGAGAAGAGTCCTCGGTCCGATTGTCCGAAGTCCTTGGGAAATATGGCCCCTGCTGATTTTTTGTATTTTGGGACCCTTTATGCCCCTTTTTTTTCTACTTGCTTCCCTGTGGCTGCTTCTTGGTTTTTGTCGACTGATTCAGGGCCATTTAGTCCTGAAAAAAGCAGGTCAAACACTTTTTAAAAAAGGATTTTCTAAAGAAAAAATACGCCACATTCTTTTTCGTTTAACAAATGATGAAATTCAAAAATTAGCCAAAGGGAAAGATCTTTTAGAAGAACCCACTCTACGTTGGCAATTACTTAATTTATACTTGAGGGCATGATGACAAAAAAAATTCTTGTTGAGAACATCAACGATTCTTTAAAAAATTGCAAGGAGTTAGAGCAAGGCAATATTCTTTTTTTTGAAAAAATTCCATTTGAATTTCCCCAAGATGAAATTCAGTTTCTTTTACAGCAGCGCCAAAGTGGATCAAAATCGCGCAAGAATATTGCATGCAAGCCTCAAATCGATAAATTGACAAATCATATTGCTGCAAATGAAGAAGAGGCAAAACAGATGCATGCAATTTTAAAGGCATATTCTTCTCGCGTTACGCAATTTCTTCAAACCTTACTCTCCCCCTATTCTTCTAAATGGAAGCTAGATTATGCAAGTTTTCGACCCTATCAAGAGATGGGAAGAAAATTGCGGACAAGGGCGCGCAACGATTTGCTCCATGTAGACTCCTTCCCTACTAGACCCATGCATGGCGGCCGCATTTTGCGCTTTTTTACAAACATCAATCCAAAAGAGCCTCGAAAATGGATTACCTCGGAGCCTTTTCAAGACCTGATTAAAAAATATGGAGGAAAACCAGGACTTCCTTTCCCGCACGGTGTCGACTATTCTTTCCAAGGACGAATGCTCCATAAAACAAAAGAATGGTTGAAATCTATTGGATTTAAAATACCGATGCGTTCTCCCTATGATCGATTTATGTTAAATATGCATAATTATTTGAAAGAAAATGAGGCATTTCAAAAAGGTTGCCCGAAAAGCCATTGGGAATTCCCCCCCAATTCCTGTTGGGCCGTCTTTACCGATCAAGTCTCCCACGCAGCAATCTCTGGACAATATGCATTAGAGCAGACCATTTTCATTCCAAGAGATGCGCTTCTTTATCCGGAAGAATCACCAGTCAGCATTCTCGAGAGGATAACCGGAAAATGTATGGTTAGCGTCTAGTCATTGCTCGTAGCTTAGTCGTAGGGATCTTAAGTTCTTTGCGGTATTTGGAAACAGTCCTCCGCGCGACATGAAGTCCCTTTTCTAACAACGCGCTTGCAAGCTCATCATCAGTCAAAGGAACTGTTTCATGCATGACCAGCTCCTGGATAATCTCTTTTGCCTCTTTTTTTTGAGGCGAAGTTGTCAAAAGCGATTTTAATAGGATAATTCCACGAGGCGTTTCTACATATTTTTCGGAAAGGGCGCGAGAAATTGTCGATTCATGAAGACCCAACTCTTGTGATAAGTTCTGTATTGTAAAATGGACCAATGGCCCTTTTGCTGATAAATAGGCAACTTGATGGTGTGTAATGCGCATTGCAATTTGCAAAATAATCTCGCGACGGCGATGCAGAGCCTTTAAAAGCCATTTGGCAGAGGATCTCCAGAGATCGATTGTTTTTTGTTCTTCTTTTGAATTGATCTCTAATTCTGCATATTGAATACGAAAATGTGGGATCGCCTCATCAAACATACCAATCAACCATCCATCGTCCGTTTCTCGAATATAAAGATCTGGAATCATCGGACTAATGATCTCCTTCTTTAGACTTTCTAGAGGTCTTAATTGTAAGGAGGAAATCTTCTGAATTGCATTTGGGAGATCGAGCTTTGGATATTTTTTTTTAAGGAGACTATATCGATGGTGAAGAAGATCGTCGTAATCATTTTCAATCAATAGATACACTTCGCTATTCCTTAACCCTTTTCTTTCTAATTGGAGAAGCAACGATTCTTGGAGATTCCGTGCAAAAATACCTGGTGGAAGAAAGGTTTGAAGCGTTGGCAAAATGGATTCTATATCTTCTTGATCGACAGGAATTTCAGAGTTCTCTACAGAGAGAAATCCTTTCTCATCTAAGAATTCAGTGATTTTTTCTGCAATCTCTCTTTCTTCTGAATCCAAAAATGTTTCTTGTATTTGTCGAGAAAGAAATTCATCCCTCGTCATTTGACTTGCGATATCTTGATCGTAAAAAACAGTCTCCTTTCTGCACTCTTCTAAAAGGGGATTTTTCTCGAATTCCTCTTGTAAAAATTGTTCCAAATCGCGATTGGTCATTTGTAGAATAGTAAGCGCCTGACTCATTTGAAAAGTCATGACTAAACGACGCTCTGCATTTTGTAGGTGAACCATTTTTCCCCCATAGCATAGAATCAATAAGTATGAAAGCAGCTGTTTTTTGCCATAATGGGCTCGGCGATGGTGTGAACTGTCTTGTTCTCTCTAACCACTTGCATATCAATGGTTGGCAAGTCGACACATTTCAAAATACGATTGGTTCCATGCAAAATTGGTTTCCTCATCTCCCCGTGCAGCCTTATCCAAAACTCGATGAAATTCCCCGAATCCTCAATGCCTATGAATGGTTTTTCATCGTTCAAAATGATACCGATGATTTTGTCAAAACTCTGATTCGAGAAGCAAAAAAACGAAATCCCGAGAAAGTCAAAGTTCTCTATCTTTATCCCTCTCCGAATATTGTGAACGAACCTTATTATCTCGATTGTTTAACCAATCACAAAAAATCCATTGCCGAAAACTTCCGCATTGTATGTCGCGAAGTCCTCCGCCTTCCAAAAATCGTATCTGGGAACGGTTTTATCCCTCCACACGATCTTATCAAGCATAAGTATCCCTCAAGAATTGTGATCCATCCGACGAGTGCCAGAACAACGCGCAACTGGCCAAAAGAAAAATTTGTAAAGCTCGCTTTACATTTAAAAGCAGCAGGGTTTCAGCCGATCTTTATTCCCGGACAAAAAGACCTTCCCGAATGGCAAAATCTTGAATTTGAAATCCAAAACTTTGACACTCTCGACGCACTTTCGCGCTATATTTATGAATCAGGATTTCTCATTGGAAATGATTCAGGACTTGGCCATCTTGCATCGGCTCTCGGAATTCCCACATTAACACTTTGTCGTAGGCTTGCCTGGGCAAAGATGTGGGCCCCAAGTTTTCATCATAATATCGTCATTACCCCTTCCTCGCTCATTCCCAACATTCGAGGTCTCCGATTACGCGATCGACATTGGAAAAAATTCATCTCAGTAAAAAAAGTGCTCAAAGGCTTTCAACAACTTACTCAAGTAAGAGCCATTCTCGATGTGAATTCTTCGAGGAGATTTGGGATATTTTCGAAGGAGTTTACCCCATTTTCGCAAAGCTGATATCTTACTAAGTTATATGGCTTTGCGAAAAATGGCGGTAAAATCGTCGAAAAGATTTCCGAATATCGTCGAAGAGGCACATCGGGAATGGCTCGTAAAATAAAATATTGAATGAAAAAAGCCCTATTTCTTACTATTTCTTCTAAAAAATGCAAAAAATTACCTTTAGACATTTTACAACCGATTTTCTCGCAGGTATATCGGGGAAAAAAACGGCTCTATCTGGGGTTCTAACAGCTCTTTTTTGGGGAATCATTCATAGTTCAAAAGTTGCTTTTGCGAAAGATTTTCTCGAACATGCAATTGAAGAGATCATGAATCATACCATTTGGGAAACAGTTGGCCATTTTACAGGGATTGGAAAAGCAGCCACCTTTTTAGGTGCCTTGCTGTTTTTTCCAGAGCTTGGTGAAAAAGATATTGTCTATATACCAAAAGCCCCTAGCAAACCAATGGCCAGCTATGACATCAATCCAGCGACAAAAAAGCTCGAACAATGTGTAATTTTAGAAAATGGGAAAAAACTTTTTGGCAAAGAAATTATAGATTTTTATAAATCGTTAATGTTCGTGCAATTTTTACCCAATTACAAGAAATAGCAGAGGAGATAAATATGAGAATAGGAAATATTATTGGCAATATCCATTCCTTCTTTAGAGGAAAAGAGGCAACTTATGAGAAGGGGGAATTATTGGGGTTTACTCGCTTACAGCAAGCTGCAAGCAGAGGTTTGATGGGGGATGTGCGTAAATTTGTTGAAGAAGGAGCTGATATTAACAAAATCAATTGGCGAGGACATACTGCTCTTGATGATGCAGAATATGGAAAGTATGACAATATAGCTAAGTATTTAATTTCCATGGGAGCGAAAAGAGCCAAAGATCTACGATAACCGGTAGAGTTTGCAAAAGATTAAATTGGAACTGTTATTTGAAAGCGAGAAAGAAGGGCAGAACCTAATCGATCTTTTGCATTCGTACCTATACAGAATAGAAGCTTTTCACTCACAGATCCAGTATTTATTAAAATCGTCTCTAGCTGAGGTCGATCTAATTCCTCCGCATGCGATACATATACCAGTTCTGGAATCCTGCTTGAGGAAATTCTCTTCATCACTGAACGCAATTTGTCTGCGTTGTTCTCTCTCCCGTCAAAATAATGGAATTGTATACCCAATTCTTTTGCCATATTCTCTGCAGTTATTTTTTTCTGATCCTCGCAAGCTCCACAGAATAGGATCTTTAAAAGAGGGCCCCTTTTCTGAACAGCATCTTTATTTAGCTGCAGAACTTTTGTTAGTATTGGATTTGATTTCAGATCAATTGCTTTTATAGAAGAGATGTTTGATGAATGATAGTACCTATTATATAAATAAAATATAGCAATAGCAATAACAGATATAGTAGAAATTAACGTTACGGATACTGTTTTTCGTATTTCTTGTATTAGATAATAAACATTGTCTTTTATTGTATGAATCATGTTTTCCTCTTAAGCAAGTCTTTCGGGTCTATTTAATCGAAGATAATTTTCAAGGATGTGATGCATTTTTTCTTTGTCTATCTCTTCTTCTTTTATGTCCCTAATACATGAAAAAGCATTTTGCACATCTCTGCCGGTGCTCCCTTTAAAGACTTTTTGTGCCAAAGAATCAATGATTTCCGGAGTGAGCTTTTTCAACCGTGGAGGATCAAAGAACCGGGTTGCATGATGTTTGATAATCAATTTAAGTTCCTCAAGAGTTGGCTCTTCTGTAACAACTTGATAAGTTATTCGATTCAAAAACGCAGGATCTATCCCACTTGGAGGATTCTGCAATACAAAAAGACACATGATTTTAGGATTTTGGATTCCTATTTGATCTTTCAACACTTGAATTGCTGTGCGTGCGGCTGAAACTTGATTTGAGTTGAGTTCTGTACTTTTTAGATTTAACAAAGAATCTGCTTCTTCAATAACTAAAACTGTAGGTAA
Source organism: Chlamydiota bacterium (assembly GCA_027459365.1). Classification (GTDB taxonomy): domain Bacteria; phylum Chlamydiota; class Chlamydiia; order Chlamydiales; family SM23-39; genus DAIDHZ01. The sequence goes on along the minus strand of DAIDIM010000053.1, from coordinate 4,026 downwards.
AATAAGATCGCGAAGCCCTTGAAAAAAGGGCCCAGATCGACTTTCATCATTCAGTAATTTAATGAAGATACTGCTTTCTAGAATAATATAATTCCAATTCCCACTCTTAGCAACAAACTCGCATCCAGTTGATTTGCCCGTTCCGCGAGGTCCATAAATGATTGCATGTGGCAGATTCGTCTTCTTGGTAACAGCATCTTCTAATGATTTTTTCAAATTTTTAAAAACTTGATCTACGTGCGGAGCAAAAATAGGATTTGGTGCAATTACACGTGGATCACTCACAAGCCATTTATAGGAAATGAAACGTGCTGGATGAGAGTAACATTCTTTACATGGTACATAGAAAGGGGCTTCATATTCCTTAATTTTATTCTGCGCTCCTGTGAGTAGGATTTGCACTAAAAAGCCACGCGCTAAATTTTCATATCTTTGTAATTTATCCATTACCCCCTCTTCTTTTTTGGGCGCATTTTGATTGTCTGTTGCCGAAATACTTTCGTCTTTGCTATTCGCATTTGGATTATTTACATCTTTCGATTGATTGTCTTTTGCTTTTTCATCTTTTGCTGAATTCACACTTTCTGTTGATTGAGCGCCTATCGTACTTTCATTATCTACTAACGAAAAAGAGAAATTTGTTCTTAGAAATGGGAGATCATAGACCTTCATATACGCCTCAATATTTTTATCTGAAAAAGTGATGAATTTTAAAGAGTCTAAAAATTATTATCAATTTTTTTTTGCTGATCTGACATTTTAACTTTGCCATGACATCGAGACAAAAAAATGATAAGAAATGAAACAAAACAACGAAAAAAATCGTAGAAAATGGAGAGAAGTTGTAGCAAAAGTTTGGATATTTCGAATGGTCTCAAAGACTCGCGAAGGCTTGGGACGTACTCAGAATTTAAAGTAAAAATTACTTGTATTTCCAATAGCTTGCTAAGATAATATGGTTAGATATTCCGAAACAAATACGGAACTCAAAATATAACTGCAGGTATATGTGATTGTGGATCAAACCATTGCATTTGTAAGTGATAAAACGATATCAAACAGTATAGCTTTTAAAGCTTTTGTGCATGCCAAAATAATTCCACCAAGACAAGTGATTTTGTTCGATGAGAATGATATTCGTCATCTGTTTGAAGGTGAGGTCTATGTTTTATTAACGCCATATCTTTCCAAAGGAAGCTATTCTAAGGAACAAATTGTAGAGAGTTTACAAGAAAAGGTTTCTGCTTCTGAAGTGTATTACGCTTTACTTCGTCTTCAAGAAAGAGGATATCTTGAAGACGTCCCTACAAATATGCCAAAAGCCATTCAATCGTTTTGTAATCTTCTCGATGTTCCGTGTAGCGTGGCAGAGAAACGTTTACAAGATCATTGTGTTTCAATCAAAACATTTGGAAATGTTTCGGTTGATTCTCTCCGATCAGCACTTGTTGATATGTCGATCCAAGTGGCAGAAAAAGAGCAATGTTTAACGATTGCAATTACAGATAATTATCGAGATTTAGAGCTTCGCAAAAGTTTAATCCAATCAAAAAACCCATATTTACTAATTAAGCCAACGAGATCAGAAATTTGGGTAGGTCCTCTCTTCATTCCAGGTATTGGACCTTGTCTTGATTGTCTTATTGAAGCTTTGAAAGGCAACGCTTGTGAGGAAGTGTATATTGAACAACAAACAAAAAGAAAAACTCCATTAACCATTTCTGCCAATATATTTCCGAATATGAGTACATTCGCATATATTCTCGCTGCGAATGAAATATTTAAATGGCTTGTAAAAGGGGATAATCCAAATTTAGAATCAAAGATTTTTTCCTATCATTTTCTTCGTCCGGAGATTACTTCACATCAAGTAATGAAAAAAATACATTGTTTGAATTGTGGAGTTGCTCCCTCACTTGTTCCAAAACCTGTTCTTCTAGAAAGTCAAACCAAGCATTTTACCGAAGATGGTGGACATCGCATTCAACCTCCTGAAGAAACATATAAAAAATTTGAGCATCTCATTAGTCCTATTACTGGAATCATTGAATATTTGATTCCTAAAAATCCTTCTCAATCGAGCTCTATGCATATTTATCTAGCACAACTTGGAGGGCATGTAGGCCATTTGGAAAAGCATGCTATATATAATAATCTGAGAATGGTAGGTGGAGGAAAGGGGAGGAGTGAAGCTCAAGCGAAAACAAGCTGTCTTTGCGAATCAATTGAAAGATATTCGGGGATTTATCAAGGCGATGAGCCAAAAATTAAAGCAAGTTTAGCATCGTTGAATGAGGAGGCGATTCATCCAGAATCATTTTTGTTATTTAGTCAGAACCAATACAAAATTAGAGAGGAATGGAATCAATCATGTTCATCATTTCACTTGATTCCTCCCTCTTTTAACCCGAATGAAGAATTCGAATGGACTCCCATATGGTCGTTATCAAACAACAAGTTCAAATATCTCCCTACGGCACTCTGTTATTATGCATATTCTCTACAAAAAAACAAAGAGTTTGGCTTAGCCGATTCCAATGGAAACGCAGCAGGGAATACTATAGAAGAGGCAATTTTACAAGGTTTTTTTGAACTTGTTGAAAGAGATAGTATCGCTCTTTGGTGGTATTCGCGCATCAGGCGGCCTGAAATCGACCTAAAAAGTTTTTCCGACCCCCACATAAATCGGTTAATTTCTTCCTATCATTATATGAATCGAAAATGTTGGGTACTTGATATTACGATGGATTTAAATATTCCTACTTTTGCAGCAATTTCCTGCAGGGATGACGAAGCTCAAGGTGAGATATTATTTGGTTTTGGGTCTCATTTCGATCCGAATATTGCAATATCTCGTGCCCTTACTGAAATAGGCCAATCTTTATTTTTAGTATATACAGGAACCTCTAAACAGCATGCCGATTCGAAGCAAAAAACGCGACAAGATTGGATCCGTAAAGAAGTTTTAAGCAATCATCCTTATCTGATCCCAGACTGTTCTTTCAAGAAAAAGCAGCGTCTTGATTATGTCCGTTTTGATACTTCTGATATCAAAACGGATATCAAGATTTGTCAAAGAATTGTTGAAGAGAAAGGTCTTGAAATGCTGGTTTTAGATCAGACACGTCCCGATATTGGACTCCCTGTAGTCAAAGTTTTTGTTCCTGGATTAAGACATTTTTGGAATCGCTTTGCTCCAGGAAGATTGTATGATGTCCCATTTGAATTAGGTCTAGTCAAACAAAAACTTACAGAAGAAGAGTTAAATCCGATACCATTTTTCTTGTGAAGACAGTATCTGTAAAACCTCAGTTAAAAGTGTTTGAATTCGACTTTGTACAATTTTTGGTAGGCAGATCCGAGGAAGCCCATACGCAGCTACAAGTGCAATCAAACTCACAATATGCCAAGAATATAGGTAGGTATGAAAGAAAAATCCAGCGAAGAAATCATGAATCAAATGAATGCGAGTGATCTCAGCTATTTTTACGTTGAGAATGATTTGGATTCATGGTTGAAGGTTCTAGGAGAAAAATGTCATTATCATTTCGGAGCAACCAATCCTAATAATCCAGAGGAAGATATCATGGATTTTAGTGTTCGCAGTTTGTATAAATGGATATCCAATTATAGTAAAGTTTTAGATTGTGGATGTGGTTGGGGCGGTTCAGCAAGAATGTTTATGCAAGAAAAACATTGCGACGTCACCGGTATCACTTCTTCTCCTCAGCATCATGACTTTATAAAAAATAATATAAAAGGAATAAACTGGACTTTGTACAATTTCATGACTTCCTCGCTGGCGCTCGTCAGTCATGAGATTGCACAAGAAAATTTTGTTCCCACAATCCTTTTAGCTGCCTGATTCAGGCAGCCTGCAGCACCCGTTTCACGATAACCTCAGCCCACTCGACCATTTCTGGTGTAATATTTTCTAAGGAAGGCCCTTTTTCCCCCTTCCGAGGAATTAAACTTTCTCTCCAAATGATCATGCGTACGGCCCTCAACATATCAGAGAATGTTGGA
>DAIDIM010000052.1 GCA_027459365.1 Chlamydiota bacterium | reverse complement strand
AATATCCCAAATCTCCTCGAAGAATTCATACCGAGAATGGCTCCAGGAACATAATATCTAGCAAGTGGCAATACGGAAAGCAATCCCGCTCTAAACTTGGTCTATGATGCTAGCATGCCAGGCAGTAATTATTCCTACCGCGGATATCGCTTCAATTGGGTGAGGACCCCTATATTCAGATCGGCAAATAACACAGTTCCCAATATACCTAAAGGAATTAGAGGAAGCAGAAAAAGCATTTGAAGAAAGCCAGCGTTGTGAAACATATCGTATTGGTAGCACTTCTACTCCAGGTGAAGTTGAAGTTCCTATAGATCACAACCGTGCTAAACAACTTGAAAAAGATCATCCAGGGAGCAGACCCCATTACTAAATTTTCTCAATGCGGTACCCTGCAAGTGACTTCGACTTGAACTTAGTTCACTTTCTTTCGCTGCTTTCAATTATTTTTTATATATTGTATTATAAATAAAAAAAATTGTATAATCAATACATAAATATTAAATTTTATAAGGAGAATATTATATGTCAACAAACTCAAGTTACGATGTAGGAGCAGCTGCCAGCAAAGGACCAAATTTGACTTATGAAGTGCCCACTACAGTAGCTAAAACTATAGATAGATCCATAGTATTGTTACAAGGCGAAACGATTATACAGACTAATTGTGATTACACTCTACTTAACGATGCAATAAAAGGTGCCCAACTCTTAAATAACCACAACAATCTCCTAACTGTAGAAAACAAAGCGTTGATCGAAAGAAATGTAACCAATGCTACAGAACTTCTTAAAGCATTTAATACCTTACTAAAGGCAAATGCCTTATCACAAAAAAATATAAACGCTTTTATAGGCTTTGAACAAATTGCAGATAAAATAGCACAAGACATTATAGGTAAAATGGCTGATCAAGCACAGACGTGAGTAGTTGATTTGTCAATCTGTGGGAAAGAGTGTTAAACAAATTACTCAACATCCATATAATGTTTGTACAAAATTGGCAAATCGAATAACCTGTTGAATTTAGTGAATATTCACCGGGGCGTAGCGCAGCTTGGCTAGCGCGGCTGGTTTGGGACCAGTAGGTCGGGGGTTCGAATCCCTCCGCCCCGATTTTCAATATTTGATTTGACCACCTGCTGCAACAAATCCTTTCAACTTCCTCTTTCCCTGTTCGCTTAAGTAATTATTGAGTACGTGAAGCGTGTCTACCCCTTCCCAATCCTCAGTGAGTCTTGCCTCAGGAATCACTCGATAGGGTTGCGATATTTGATCCATTTTCTCTTGAAGCACTTCCGTTGGGCATTTGTCTGGCAGACAGAGTGCATGCGGTACTTTTTCGGAAGGGTAAAAGGTATCATTTTCAGACCAAATCAAGCCATTGGTGAATGGGAGGGCTCTTGTTGCAACTTGAAAATGTTCGAAACGGGTACTGGATAAAAGTTGATGCTTTTCAGCAACAGTGCCCGTATGAGATGCGTCTAAAAGCAGATAAATCGGCAGTTCATCAGGTAAACTATGAGAGAGCATCTGAAAATAGTAGGCAAACGAATCTGCGCAAAAAAGACGTTTTAAATGAGCACTTTCCTCCCCTATTTCTTTCCAATTTTGCAATTGTCTTTCTGTCCATAAATAGCGAGATGAAAAGTCGGCTGTTCCTCGATATAGTACGGCGCCAAGAGTTCGATCTTTCACCTTCGGCCACACTTCGTCGCGAAATTTTTTGAGCGCAAGACTTAATGATTCAAAAAGCATAACATCCTCGATCATAAAAAAAGGATCTTCTAGCCCAAGTTCAAAGCGAAAGAAAAGAGGCCCATTCTCTGGGATTTCCCAATGCAGCGTGCTTGATGGTCTACATGCTATTGTCAACATATTCATATTCCAGTTTATAAATCGTTCGCCCTTTTTCTTCCCAGAGATCTAAAAAATATGAAGATCCAAAATTGGATACGTCGGTTGTTACATTGAGCTTTTTCCAATCAATGAGTTGTTGCATTTGCTCAGCATAATTGCGATCATCGGTTGTAAAAGTTGCTTGGGCCTTTGGGAGAAGGATTTTTTCTAATTCGTCTAAAAATTCAGATCGAATGAGTCGATGTTTTGCATGTCGAAGCTTTGGCCAAGGATCTGGGAAATTCACATAGATTTTAGAGACGCTCCTTTCAAGGATATAAAACTTTGAAAACGTAAGAGCTTCACCGTTTACAACAATGAGGTTTGGAATTTGTTCGCGCTTTAGACGGGCCCAAATTTTTTTGGATCGGTCAAATCGTTTTTCGACCGCAATCCAATTCAGATCTTTCTCTTCTTTTGCCATGTTACAAATCCACTCCCCGTTTCCACTGCAATACTCGATCACAATTGGCTTTGTATTGACGAAGAGTGAGACTTTTTGCCATTCATTATGTTTTGCATATAGTGGCGGAATGTAAAGAAAAGAATCCAAGAGAACAGGCCTCCTCTCTTCCCATGCAAAAGGAATTCTTAAATCTCCATTTTTCATGAGAAGAAGTATAAATCACTAGCATTATGATTGCCAGAATGGTATTAAAAGATACTGCGGGGCGGTGAAATTTTGTGTTTTGATCGCGACAAAGCGCTAAATTTCAACGCCCCCGCAATATAGGACCGGAGGATTTATGTTTATACTCTTTGCTACAACGCAATCCATGCACTTGATTGATTTCAAAAAAGTCTTTGTCTCATCTCCCCTTATTTACTCATTTTTATCACTGCTTTCGATTTCGGCGCTTGCCATTTGGATCTACAGCCTAGCCACCATACGGGCAAAAGACATCGTTCCTCAAACGTTTTGCAAAGATATTAAAGCAATTCTTCAAGCACGCGAATTCACCACAGCCCTGAATTACTGCCAAAAAAGGCCCAGCCTCCTGGCATCTCTGATTCATGTCGGAATACAGACAAGAAATTTCGGACCCCAAGTGATGGTCGATGCAATAAAAGCTGAAGGAAAACGGATTTCCACGCCGCTTTGGCAAAGGCTTTCCCTTCTCAATGATATCGCAGTCGTTGCCCCTATGATTGGTCTCCTTGGAACTGTGATTGGAATGTTTTATGCATTTTACGATGTGAACCGCTCTGTCGAGAGTATCAACACACTTTTTGATGGACTCGGAATTGCCGTCGGAACCACCGTGTTTGGCCTTATTGTTGCTATCTTAGCGATGCTCTTTTCGACCACTCTCAAGTATCGACTCATTAAGACAATGAGCCATTTAGAAAATGAGTCACTGAACCTAAGCACCCTCATCCTTACAGAGTAAATTATGGACCTAATTCCACATGAAGAGCTACGCCCCACCCACGGGTTTAATTTCGCCCCCATGATCGATTTTCTCTTTCTCATGCTCTCTCTTTTTGCAACACTTGCCATTTCACGCACTGCCCTTTTTGACACCGAGATTCAATTAGCCGATGCCAAACCCGCAACAGGCGCCCATCCAATCCAATCTAAGCGCGATATTCAGCAGATTAATCTCTCTGTAAGCGCCCAAGGTTCTTATAAGTGGGTCACTGAGTTTCAAGAACATACGATGGACAGTGTGCAAGACATTCAAAAAGAGCTCTCTCGTCAATATCAAATAGGGGCACTTTCTCAAGATAAGGCCAAGACAGAAGTGCTCTTACACATTGACCAAAAAGCTCCATGGAAGAAAATTGCCGACCTGATCTTCGCAGTCAAAGAGCTTGGCTTTTCTGCCCATCCAGTTTACGAAGGAAAAGAAGAATATTGCAGATAAGGACTAAAATCCTTAAAATCGAACCATCATCTTGCCCAGGTGGTGGAATTGGTAGACACACCAGATTTAGGTTCTGGTGATCGTAAGGTCGTGCAGGTTCGAGTCCTGTCCCGGGCAAAATAAAAAGAGAAGACCCCGTCTTCTCTTTTTTTTTGTCCCGGGAAGAAAGCAAATTTATTTGCTTTCGTCAGGACGAGAAGTGAAAGACGATGTTTTTTCGCATCGAAAAAACCGTCTGAACCGGCTTTCGGGACGGGACGAGAGCGCTAGCGATCGCCCGCCAGAAAGGAGTCCTGTCCCGGGCAAAATAAAAAGAGAAGACCCCGTCTTCTCTTTTTTTTTGTTGTGCCCATGCTGGGCACAACAAATGACCTTATATTGACTTAATATTAGCTCATTTGCGATCGTCGATTTTTGATGCTTTGACGTGGCCCAAATGCACATTTTTGGGCCGGTAGGAGTATATCTGCAGAGAAGATGGACTTTCGAAAAATTTTGAGCCTTGTGGCAATCATTCCAGCGCAAGCAATGATTTTTGCAGATCAATCGATTCTCCCTGTTGCTTTACCTACGATTCGGAAAAGTCTTGCTGCAAGCGATCTACAGGCAGAATGGACAATCAATAGCTATCTGTTATTCACCACTTTATTTTCGATTATCGGAGGTAAAATCGCAGATCGCTTTGGCCATCGATTTACTTTTATATTAGGCATTTTTCTTTTTGCCACTGCCTCCATCCTCTGCGGATTGAGTGTACATATCGATATGCTGATCGCAGCTCGCGCTTTTCAAGGAATTGGGGCTGCTTTTGTCATCCCATCGCTACAGTCCTTGATTGCTTTTGTTTTTCCGGGGAAATCTAGAGGAAAAATTGTCGGATTGAGCACGAGCGTTGCCTCTCTTTTTGGAATTTCAGGTCCCTTGATTGGGGGATATCTCACTGAGGAATTATCTTGGCATTGGATTTTCTGGATCAATTGGCCGCTTGCCCTTTTTTCAATCGTCATTTCATTTTTTTTTCTACCCCAAACTCCAAAGCAAAAAACAAAAATCGACTATTCTGCAACCATTCTTTTTATGATTTTTGCAACAAGCGCTACTATTCTTTTCATGGATGGAAGAGGATGGAATATTTTTTCAATTGCAACTATAGGCAGCATCATCACTACTATTGTTTCCCTTTATTTCCTCTTGAAAAAAGAAAAAAAATCTCCCCATCCCTTTCTCGATCTCTCTTTATTTAAAAATCACACATTTAAAGCTATTAATATTAGCATCGCACTCACAAACTTTACTTTAATGCTTGGAATGTTTCGTGCAATGTATTTTCAAACAACACTTGGTTATTCGCCATCGCAAGCAGGCTTAATCACATTTTCATCAGGACTTGGTCTTTTTTTCATGCCAGTGGTAGGCGGTTTCTTATCGGATCGCTTTGGCCCTAAAATTCCCACATCTTTAGGCTATATTTTTGTGATTGCTTCGTGCATATGGCTAGGTCTTGAAAGCACTCCAGCAATTGTCCCTCTCGTTGCTTCCCTGATTCTCTTCGGAATTGGTATCTCATTCATATTCAATCCATCGTATACGACCGCGATGAAATCGCTTCCCCCTTCAAAACTGGGAATTGGTCTTGGAATGATTTCGACAATCCGCACTTTTTCAGGAACTATGGGCATTGCGATGATCGGATTTGGGATGTCAATTGTTGCAAATCATGCACTTGCTAAACATGCAACTGCGCGAATAGCCAGTATTGATAGCTTTTCCTTTATCCATTTTGCGATGGCAGCTCTTATGACAATCGCATTTATGCTTACACTTATTTTCTATCATCGAAAATCAAAGCACAATCTTCCAGAATTTCCGGGAGAAGGGTGGGATTAACGATTGGAGGCAAGATAACTTCTTGCAAGCTCCTGGATTTTTTCATAGTGTGACTGCATGATTGTTGCCACTCTAATTTTTACTGGATCGGTGTTTTTTTCAAGTGTTAGCTTACGAAGATCCAATAAATCGATGTGTCTAGCAAGTCTTGCATCGAGATCTTTAGCAAATTGATGAATTGCATTTTTAAGCTCTGCATCAACGAAAGATTGCGTTGCTAGCAATATTTTATCCATTTGCTCCATTTTTAAGGCGTAGTGAAGATCTTGAATATTCAGATCTTTTGAGATATCGGTTTTGGGCTGATCCAAATGAATGGCTTTATATTCATACTCGAGATCGATTGCGATGAGGGCATTTTCATCGGCATTTTTGCCAGTACCCGGCTGCATTTGGCGATAGACAACGAACAGATTTTCAAGCCCATCAGATGTCGCCACATTTCGCACTTTTGTTGAAAAGCGATCATCGCTGCCCATAACGGCTTGAATCAATTCTCGATTCGTCTCTTCCTTGATCTTATTTACCCCTTCATGCCAATTGTTCAGGTCGATTGCTCCCCGCCTCATTTTTCCAAGGCCCAGAATCTGCTCCTTATCGATTGCTTCATCATACGAATGATCCATCTTTCTCAAAAAATTGTTATAACGACCGGCAATATAATCTTTCCGGATTTGAGCGATTTGTTCAGCGCCTAATTGGATATATTCAACTTGCTCAGACGAATTTGGGCGATTGCCTTCTACAGCAAAAGCGCCTGACATACAAAGCATTGCAGCGATTGCTATACTGATTGTTTTTTTCATAAAACCCCTCAAATAAAATTTACGTTATTTTCGAAACTAGTTTAACATAAACTGAAGTAATATGAAATTATATTGATTTATTTAATACATGAGTAAAAAGGATATATACTGAGGGGAGTTGAATTTTTGCGTTTTCACCGCGTCAAAGCGCCGCAGTATACATTGCAAAGAGTGTTTGAAAATCATTTGTTGACTTGATATTAGCTCGACTTATGTCATTTTTTGAAAGGCAGATCCGAGGGAGGCGTCCGATGATTTTATTATTTTTTTGCGAGTTAATAGCAGCAACGTCCCTATTGACGAGTAAAAAAATAATA